>JAEYTQ010000133.1 GCA_023433965.1 Pseudomonadota bacterium
CCGACCCGACCAACCTGTTCAACCTGTTCGGACTGCTGCCGTTCGATCCGACCACGATTCCGGTGTTCGGCTATTACCTCGCGCTCGGCACCTGGCCGATCATCATGCGCATCACGATGTGGTTCCAGATGAAGCTGAACCCGACGCCGCCGGATCCGACGCAGCAGCTCATCTTCAACTGGATGCCGCTGATCTTCACCTTCATGCTGGCCGGCTTCCCGGCGGGTCTCGTGATCTACTGGGCCTGGAACAACCTGCTCTCGGTGATCCAGCAGAGCTACATCATGCGCCGAAACGGCGTGAAGGTGGAGTTATTCGACAATCTCAAGGCGACGTTCGCAAGGAAGGCGACGTAACTCTCTCCCTCAGTGATTCCGGGTTCGATGCTGCGCATCGCCCCGGAATGACAGGAAGCAAAGAGCTTCGCATGACTGACGACAAAGATGCGAAGCTGATCGAGGCCGGGCGCAAGCTGTTCGCCCGCGACTGGCAATTCATCTGGGCCTCGCCCTCGATCGAGACGCTGCCGCCGATGGCGGGGCTGGAGATCGCCTTCGCCGGGCGCTCCAATGTCGGCAAGTCCAGCCTGATCAACGCCCTCACGGGCCGCAACGCGCTGGCGCGTACCTCGCATACGCCGGGCCGCACCCAGGAGCTGATCTTCTTCGAAGTCCCCGGGAAAACCGATCTGCGCCTGGTCGACATGCCCGGCTACGGCTATGCCAAGGCGCCGAAGAGCCAGGTCGCGTCCTGGACCGAGCTGATCCACAAATTCCTGCTGGGACGCGCCAGTCTCGCGCGCGTCTACGTGCTGATCGACGCGCGGCACGGGATCAAGGACGTCGACCTCGAGGTGCTGAAGACGCTCGACCGCTCCGCCGTCAGCTACCAGATCGTGCTGACCAAGGCCGACCAGGTGAAGGCTGCCGAGCTGCAAGCGCGCATCGCCGAGACCGAGGCAGCGCTCGCCAAGCATCCGGCCGCGTTCCCGAACGTGCTGTCGACCTCCTCGCGGAGCGCGACCGGCATGGCCGAGCTTCGCGCCGCCATGGCCAAGCTCCTGGAAGAGCGGACCTCGTGATGACGGCCCATCGCCTCTTGATCGGGCTTGCCGGCCTGATGGGCGCCGCCGGCGTCGCGCTGGCGGCGGCCTCCGCGCACGGCGCGGATGCGAGCCGGCTCGTCACGGCGAGCAGCATGCTGCTGTTTCATGCAACCGCCATAGTGGCGACCACGGCTGTGCTGGCGCGTGGCCTTCTGCACGGCGGAATTGGCCTCATCGCGGCATTCGGCTTCGTCATCGGCGCCGCGCTGTTCGCCGGCGACCTCACCTTGCGGCAATATGCCGGGCACGCGCTGTTTCCGATGGCGGCGCCGACGGGTGGAACGGTGATGATCGCGAGCTGGCTGGCGGTGACGCTGGCGACGGTGCTGGCAAGTAAGTGATGCTGTCTTCCTTCTCCCCTTGTGGGCGAAGGAAGAAGCCACGCTTTGCGCCACGCCCGCCAATCGGATAGAACGCGCACCGACCGACCCGCCAGCGAGACCGCGACATGACCGACATCTCCCCGCTCGACCAGGCCCGCATCCTGTCCGAAGCGCTGCCGCACATGCAGCAGTATGACGAGGAAACCATCGTCATCAAATATGGCGGCCATGCCATGGGCGACGAGGAGACCGCGAAGAACTTTGCCCGCGACATCGTGCTGCTCGAGCAGACCGCGATCAATCCGGTGGTGGTGCATGGCGGCGGGCCGCAGATCGCGACCATGCTCAAGCGCCTCGGCATCGTCTCGGAATTCGCCGCCGGGCTGCGCATCACCGACGCTGCGACCATCGAGATCGTCGAGATGGTGCTGGCCGGCTCGGTCAACAAGCAGATCGTCGGCTACATCAACGAGGCCGGCGGCAAGGCCGTGGGCCTCTCCGGCAAGGACGGCAACATGGTGAAGGCGTCGAAGACGACGCGCACCATCATCGACCCCGATTCGAACATCGAGAAGGCCATCGATCTCGGCTTCGTCGGCGACCCCGAGAAGGTCGACCTCACCCTACTCAACCAGCTGATCGGCTACGAGCTGATCCCTGTGCTGGCGCCGCTCGCGACCTCCAAGGACGGCCAGACGCTGAACGTCAACGCCGACACCTTTGCCGGCGCCGTCGCCGGCGCGCTCAAGGCCAAGCGCCTGCTGCTGCTCACCGACGTGCCCGGCGTGCTCGACAAGTCGAAGAAGCTGATCCCGCAGCTCTCGGTCAAGGACGCGCGCAAGCTGATCGCCGACGGTACCATCTCGGGCGGCATGATCCCGAAGGTGGAGACCTGCATCTACGCGCTCGAGCAGGGCGTCGAGGGAGTCGTCATCATCGACGGCAAGATGCAGCACGCGGTGCTGCTCGAGCTCTTCACCAACCAGGGCACGGGCACGCTGATCCACAAGTGAGAGACGAGAACCCGAGAGGTGCCGTCATGGCCGGGCTTGTCCCGGCCATCCACGATCTTTCGTCCGGCGCCGAGCGCGTGGATGCCCGGGGCAAGCCCGGGCATGACGAGCGGAGAGAGCGGAGACGACACCGCCATTCCCCTCTCACCCGCTTCCTGATGGCGTTGCCGGCGGCCGTCGTCTCCTTCTTCTTCTCATCGGCGCCGGCGATCGCCGACCTCAAGATCTGCAACCGCATGTCCTATGTCGTGGAGGCCGCGATCGGCATCGACGACAAGGCGGCGACTGCGACGCGGGGCTGGTTCAGGATCGATCCCGCCACCTGCCGCGTCGTGGTGCAGGGCACGCTGACGGCCGACCGCATCCTGCTCAATGCCCGCGCCCTCGGCGTCTACGGCGCGTCGCCGATCCCGCAAAGCGGCAGCGACATGCTGTGCGTGGCGCAGGACAATTTCGTCATCGCGGCGGCGCGGCAATGCCGCAGCGGCCAGACCCAGGTCCCGTTCACGCAAGTGACGCCGACCCAGGGCGCGGACGGCAACCTCGTTGCCTATCTCGCTGAGGATTCCGAATATGACGACGAGCAGGCGCGCCTCGCCGGCATCCAGCGGCTGCTGGTGATCGCCGGCTACGACGCAGCGCCGATCGACGGCGTCGACGGACCGAAGACGCAAGCCGCGCTCGCGGCCTTCCTGAAGAGCCGCGGCCTGTCGCCGGACGTCGTGGGCTCTCAGAACCTCTTCAAGACCATGGTGGATGGGGTGCAGACGCCCTCTGTCACGGGCCTCACCTGGTGCAACGACACGCCGCACAAGGTGATGGCGGCGATCGCGACCGACGACGGCAAGTCGGTGACAAGCCGCGGCTGGTATCGCATCGACCCCAGGACCTGCCTGCATCCTGACGTATCAGGCCAGCCGAAGCAGATCTTCAGCTTCGCCGAAGCGGTGGACGCCGACAATCGCGTCGTCAAGCTCAAGGACCGGCCGCTGAACTGGGGCGGCGACAGGCAGCTCTGCACGCGCGAGACCAAGTTCGAGACCAGCGAGCAGACCGATTGCGGCGCGCGCGGCTTCGCGGCGACCGGCTTCATCGCCGTGGATATGACGAGCGGCGGCAAGACGCTGCGGTTTGCGGTGCCGTGAGCGAGAGAGTTGCGATGAACCAACCCGGCAGCTTTACCCACGTCGAAACCTGGGTGTTCGACCTCGACAACACGCTCTATCCGCATCACGTCAACCTGTGGCAGCAGGTCGATGCGCGGATCGGCGAGTTCGTGTGCAACTGGCTCAACGTGGGTCCGGAGGAAGCACGCAACATCCAGAAGGACTATTACCGGCGCTTTGGCACCACGATGCGCGGCATGATGACCCTGCATGGCGTTTCCGCCGACGATTACCTCGCCTACGTCCACAAGATCGACCATTCGCCGCTGGAACCGAACCCGGCGCTCGGCGCGGCCATCGCACGGCTGCCCGGCCGCAAGCTGATCCTGACCAACGGCTCGGTCGACCATGTCGACGCCGTGCTGGCGCGGCTCGGCTTTGCCGGTCATTTCGACGGCGTGTTCGATATCATCGCCGCCGAATTCGAACCGAAGCCGGCGGAGCAGACCTACCGCAAGTTCCTGAACGAACATGCGGTCGATCCGACCCGCGCCGCAATGTTCGAGGACCTTTCCCGCAACCTCACGGTCCCACACCAGCTCGGCATGACCACCGTGCTGGTGGTGCCCGACGGCACCAAGGAGGTGGTGCGTGAAGACTGGGAGCTGGAAGGCCGGGACGCCGCTCATGTCGACCACGTCACGGATGATCTGGCGGGGTTTTTGGCGGGGCTGTCGCGATGATTTCGTAGGCTGGATGGAGCGCAGCGTAATCCGAGGCTGGCCTAGCCGCGGAGAGACTGTCCCGGATTGCGCTTCGCTCCGTCCGGGCTAAGGGCCTTCACGGGTGATGATACGGAACGCAGCCTTGACTCCACCCCTGCAAATCCCGAAAAAGCGCTCCAATTCTCGCGAAACCACGCTTCCCAGAGGAAATCCCGATGTCCCTGTCCGCCCTCGAATCCACCATCAACAGCGCCTTCGACGCGCGTGACGGCATCTCGACCACGACCAAGGGAGCGGTGCGCGAGGCCGTGGACCAGTCGCTGGAGATCCTCGACAAGGGCGAGGCGCGCGTGGCCGAGCGCGGCGCCGACGGCAAGTGGAAAGTCAATCAGTGGCTGAAGAAGGCGGTGCTGCTGTCCTTCCGCCTCAACGACATGGGCGTCATTCCCGGCGGCCCCGGCAAGGCGAACTGGTGGGACAAGGTGCCCTCGAAGTTCGAAGGCTGGGGCGAGAACCGGTTTCGCGACGCCGGCTTTCGCGCGGTGCCGGGCGCGGTGGTGCGCCGCTCGGCCTTCATCGCCAAGAACGTCGTCCTGATGCCGTCCTTCGTCAATCTCGGCGCCTATGTCGATGAGAGCACGATGGTCGACACCTGGGCCACCGTCGGTTCCTGCGCCCAGATCGGCAAGCGCGTCCACATCTCCGGCGGCGCCGGCATCGGCGGCGTGCTGGAGCCGCTGCAGGCCGAGCCCGTCATCATCGAGGACGACTGCTTCATCGGCGCGCGCTCGGAGGTCGCCGAAGGCGTGATCGTGCGCAAGGGAGCGGTGCTGGCAATGGGCGTGTTCCTGGGCGCCTCGACCAAGATCGTCGACCGCGAGACCGGCGAGGTGTTCATGGGCGAAGTGCCGGAATATTCGGTGGTGGTGCCCGGCGCGCTGCCCGGCAAGCCGATGAAGAACGGCCATATCGGCCCCAGCACCGCTTGCGCCGTCATCGTCAAGCGTGTCGACGAGCGCACGCGCTCCAAGACCAGCATCAACGAGCTGCTGCGGGATTGATCCGACGCGCATGACCGATGCTCTCTCGATCGCCCGCGACCTCATCCGCTGTCCCTCGGTGACCCCTGAAGATGCCGGTGCGCTCGGGGTGCTCGAGAAGGCCCTGACCGCAGCAGGCTTCACCTGTCACCGCGTCACCTTCAGCGAGCCCGGCACCGCCGACGTCGACAATCTCTACGCGCGGATCGGCAGCGAAGGCCCGCACATCACCTTTGCCGGCCACACCGACGTGGTGCCGCCGGGCGACGAGAGCGCCTGGAGCGTCGGCGCGTTCTCGGGCGAGGTGAGGGACGGCGTGCTGCACGGCCGCGGCGCGGTCGACATGAAGGGCGGCATCGCCTGTTCGGTCGCCGCGGTGCTGGAGCATCTCGCCGCGAACGGCGGCAAGCCGCGCGCCGATGGGACGGGCTCGATCTCGTTCCTGATCACCGGCGACGAGGAAGACGTCTCCATCAACGGCACCATCAAGCTCTTGACGTGGGCCGCCGAACGCGGCGAAAAGTTCGACCATTGCGTGCTGGGCGAGCCCTCCAATGTCGAGACGCTCGGCGACACCATCAAGGTCGGCCGCCGCGGCTCGCAATCGGGCACGCTTTATGTCGATGGCGTGCAGGGCCATGTCGCCTATCCCCATCGCGCGTCCAATCCGGTGCCGGACATTGCGCGGCTGATCGTGGCGATCTCCGACGCGCCGCTCGACCATGGCAGCGCGCAATTCCAGGCCTCCAATCTCGAATTCACCTCGGTGGATGTCGGCAACAAGGCCAGCAACGTCATCCCCGGCGAGGCCCGCGCCAAATTCAACATCCGCTACAACGACAACCACACGCAAGGCTCCTTGCGCGAGCTGGTGGAGACGCGCCTCGCAAAGGCCTGCGGCAACCGCATCAAGGCCCGCATCGTCTGGGAGCCCTCGAACTCGAACGTGTTCGTGACCAAGCCGGGCCCCTTCACCGACCTCGCGGTCGCCGCGATCGAGGAGGTGACGGGGCGCAAGCCGGAGCTGTCGACGTCAGGCGGCACCTCGGACGCGCGCTTCATCTCGAGCTACTGCCCCGTGATCGAGTTCGGGCTGGTCGGCCAGACCATGCACCAGATCGACGAACGCGTGCCGGTGGCCGATCTGGAGAAGCTGACGAAAGTGTATCGCGGGATTTTGGCAAGGTATTTTGGCTGAGGCACTACTCGCCACCCAACCCACCGCCGTCATACCCGGGCTTGTCCCGGGCGCCAGAGGCGGACTCTAATAATCCACCTTCATCAGATACAGCCCCTCTGGCGGGGCGACGATGCCGCAGGCGGCGCGGTTGCGGGCTGCGAGCGCAGCGGAGAGATCATCGGCGGTCCAGCGGCCCTCGCCGACCCAGACCAGCGAGCCCACCATCGAGCGCACCTGGCTGTGCAGGAACGAGCGCGCCGAGGTGATGACGGTGATCTCGCGGCCCTCGCGGATCACGTCGAGCTGGTCGAGCGTCTTCTCCGGCGATTTGGCCTGGCACTCGGTGTCGCGGAAGGTGGTGAAATCGTGCTTGCCGAGCAGACGCTGCGCCGCCGCGTGCATCGCCTCGGCGTCGAGCTTGCGCGGCACGCGCCAGGCGTGGCCGATATCAAGCGCGAGGTTGGCGCGGGTGTTGACGATGCGATATCGGT
>JAEYTQ010000182.1 GCA_023433965.1 Pseudomonadota bacterium
GGCATGACGGTGAGGTCGGACGACCTGATCCATGCCGACCAGCACGGCGCCATCGTGATCCCGCTCGACGTCGCAGCAAAGCTGCCAGAGGCCGCCGAGCTCTGCGGCCGCCGCGAGACGCCGATCCTGGAGATCGCCCGCAGCCCCGACTTCTCGCTGGAGAAGCTGAAGGCCGCGCTGAAGCGCTCGGCCGAGATCCATTAGAGCGCGACGAGATCAGGATCGATCGTCGCCGCGCTTTGAGTCAAGTTGGAGGATGATCTCTCCGGATCACGCTTCCAGGCGCGGTCGAACGATCTACGGCCGCCCCTCCAGACGTGCGCTGCCCTGCTCCATCAGAAGCAGGGCCGCCTGATCAGGCTCGCCGAACACGGCTGCGGCGCATCCGATCAGGGTGAAACCGCCGGCGAAGTCCCATAGCGTGATGCTCTCCGCATCGGCGGGAAAGTGAATCAGGCGTGCGGCGATCACCGCGAAGGCGGCTTCGATAAAGAGAAGAATGCTGAACGCGGGCAGGACGAGCGCCGGCTCGAGCAGGTGGAACGCCAGCGCCGCGGGCAGCGCAGTGAGAAGACTGAACAGCGCCAACATCGCAAAATGGCTCCCACACAGCACCCCATCTCAGATTAGCAGTTCATGCCTCGTTCTGGATGTGGCGCAGGGCCGCAGTCCGGCCGGTGACGGCGCTACCGGCATGGTTAGCGAAGTCTTGAAATTCCTGCCGCTGGACGGCAATCGCCGTGGTCGCAGCGGCGGTGCCCGCGCTGCCCGGACTTAACCTTTACGCGGCTTTAAGGGCGGCGCTTTAGGGTTCCTGCGATGCGGTTCGCCTCGAGCCGCGCCAGCGGCCAGGACAGCCGTTGTTGCGTACGTGTTGGAGTCAGTAATGGATATCGCAACACTCGTCGGTTTGGTCGCGGGCGCCATCGTGGTGTCGAGCCTGATCTTGATGGGCGGCAGCTTCGGGATGTTCTACGACATCCACGCCGTGATCGTCATCTTCGGCGGCTCCTTCGCAGCAACGATGATCCGCTTTCCATTGTCGGCGATGATGCACGGCGTCCCGCTCGGTGCGAAGTTTGCTTTCACTCTGAGCCGCCTTTCGGCTCACGATCTCGTTGACGAACTCGCCCGCATCGCGGAAATCGCTCGAAAGCAGGGCCCGGTCGGACTGGAAAAGGTCGAGACCGACGAGCCGTTCCTCGCCAAGGGCATCCGCTATGTCGCCGACGGCTACGACCTCGATTTCATTCGCGACAATCTGGAGCGCGACCGCGACAACTTCCTGATGCATCTCGACGAAGGTAGCAAGATCTACCGCGCCGTCGGCGATTGCGCCCCCGCGTTCGGCATGATCGGCACGCTGCTCGGCATGGTGCAGATGTTCTCCAACATGTCGGATCCTTCCAAGCTCGGTCCGTTCATGGCCACCGCGCTGCTGGCGACCCTGTACGGCGCCGTCGTCGCCAACCTGATCTGCCTGCCGATCGCCGACAAGCTGCACGGCAAGCTGCTGGACGAGGAGACCAACCGCACCTTGATCATCGACGGCATCCTGATGATCCGCGACTCCAAGAGCCCGACCCTGGTGCGCGAAATGCTGCTGGCCTATCTGCCGGAGAAGCATCGTCACAGCGAAGGCGAGCCGGTGCCGGCCTGAAGCCGCCGCCTGGATTTGAGAGATGGCCAAGAAGAAGCGCGGCAATGCTCACGGCGGCGGCCACGGCTGGTTCGTAACCTTCGCCGACCTGATGGCGCTGCTGCTGGCGTTCTTCGTGATGCTGGTCGCGTTCTCCACGCAGGACGCCAACAAGCTGAAGATCGTCGCGGGCTCGATGCGCGAGGCGTTCGGCGTGCAGACCGAAGCGCGCTACTCCGGCATCGTCGAGTCCGACGGCCTGCCCACGCGCCCGCGGCTGAAGAACGTCGATCACATCCAGCCGGAAGATGCCTCCAACACGCCGACACCGGATCAGGAAGATCGCGAGAAGACCTCCGGCGCGAAGATCAAGATCGACCGCAATTTCGCGCTGGCCGCAGCCTCCTTGCGCCAGGCCTTGCAGGACATGCCGGAACTGACCGAGATGTCCAAGCACATCATGTTCGAGGAGACCAAGCAGGGCCTCAACCTCGAGATCGTCGACCAGGACGGCCGCTCGATGTTCGCCGACGGCTCCAGGGTGCCCTACGACCGTACCCGGCGCCTGGTCGAGAAGCTCGCGATCCCGCTCAAGGCGACGCCGCTGCGCGTGTCCATCGCCGGCCACACCGCGGCCGGGTTCGTGCCGACGCGCAGCGATTACGGCGCCTTCGATCTGTCGGCCGACCGCGCCAACGCCGTGCGCCAGATCCTCGAACGCGAGGGCCTGCCGCCGTCACACATCTTCGCCGTCTCGGGCAAGGCGGATACCCAGCCGCTGTTTCCGGACGATCCCTCGCTCGCGGCCAACCGCCGGGTGACCATCACCCTGATGCGTGAGGATCCGCCGCTTCCCCCGAACCTGAAGCCGTGAGCATGATCCCGGCACGCTAGCACCCGGTTTTGCAGGCGAGACCAGGCTCAGAGAATACGCGCCTCTTTCGCTACCATCATACCTGCAGTATGTCTTCAAGCGGGCGACGAGCGTGGCCGCGCCGTCACAGCAACTGGCTTGAGGCCTGTTATGGTGGTGTGCCGATTGACAGTTGCTGCGGAAGCGTCGAAAGGCGCCGGATCAATTCCAGGGAAGAAGCGTTTTTCACCCCCATGACGGCGAGCACCACACAGGCCGAGACCCAGGACGGGCAGCCGGTCAAGACAGGCTTTTGGTCCCTTACGCTCGGGAGCATCGGCGTTGTCTTCGGGGACATCGGCACCTCGCCGCTCTATGCCTTCCACGAGGCGGTCAAGGGCGCGGCCCATGGCGAGCCGGTCTCGCGGGTCATCGTGCTGGGTGTGCTCTCGCTGATCCTGTGGGCGCTCCTGATCGTCGTCACCGCAAAATACGTCCTGCTGCTGCTGCGCGCCGACAATAACGGGGAGGGCGGCACGCTCTCGCTGATGGCGCTCGGCCAACGCGCGCTCGGGCGGCGAAGCTGGGTCCTGCTCGCGCTCGGCGTGGTCGGCGCCTCCATGTTTATCGGCGATTCCATGATTACGCCGGCGATCTCGGTGCTGTCGGCGGTGGATGGCCTGAAGCTCGCAGCCCCCGCGCTCGAGCACTATGTCGTGCCGCTCACCATCCTCATTCTGGTGCTGCTGTTCGCGGTCCAGAGCAAGGGGACCGCGCTGGTCGCTTCGGCCTTCGGGCCGGTGATGATGATCTGGTTCGCCGTCATCGCCACGATGGGGGCGGTGCACATTGCCGACGACCCAACCGTGCTGGCCGCAATCAATCCTTATTATGCCGTGCAGTTCGTGCTGTCGCACGGCGTGATCGGCCTCGTGACGCTCGGCGCCGTCTTCCTGGCGGTGACCGGAGGCGAGGCGCTCTACGCCGATCTCGGCCATTTCGGCCGCAAGCCGATCCAGTCGGCCTGGATGTTCTTCGTGCTGCCCGCGCTCCTGATCAACTATTTCGGGCAGGGTGCGCTGGTGCTGGCCGATCCTAGCGCGATCGAACACTCGTTTTACCGCATGGTACCCGACAGCCTGGTGCTGCCGCTGGTCGGACTTGCGACGGCCGCAACCGTGATCGCGAGCCAGGCGGTGATCACCGGCGCCTATTCGCTGGTCCATCAGGCGGTGCAGCTCGGTTTGTTGCCTCGCTTCGAGGTGCGTTACACCTCCGAGTCCCATGCCGGCCAGATCTATCTGCCGCGTGTCAACCGTCTGCTGCTGATCGGCGTCATGCTGCTGGTGCTCCTCTTCCACACGCCCAGCAATCTGGCCTCGGCCTACGGAATCGCGGTCTCCACCACCATGGTCGTCGACGGCATCATGGGCTTCGTCGTGATCTGGAAGTTGTGGAATTTGCGCGCGGCAATGGCTGCGGCCGTGATCGTCCCCTTCGTCATCGTCGATCTGAGCTTCTTCAGCGCCAACCTGCTCAAGCTTCTCGACGGCGCCTGGGTGCCGCTGCTGTTCGGTGTCGTCATGGCGGGGACCGTCTGGACCTGGCGTAAGGGGTCGGCAATCCTGATCCAGAAAACGCGGCGGATCGAGGTGCCGCTGGACGATCTGATCCGGAGCCTGGAGAAGCGGCCGCCGCACATCGTCAAGGGCACGGCGGTGTTCCTCACCAGCGATCCCGCTTTCGTGCCGACCGCGCTGCTGCACGATCTCAAGCACAACAAGGTACTGCACGAGCACAACGTGATCCTGACCATCGAGACCGCACAGACGCCGCGGGTCGATCTGTCGGAGCGGTTCAGGATGGAGAAGATCAGCGACAAGTTCTCCAAGGTCCGTCTGCGCTTCGGCTACATGGAGCAGCCGAACGTGCCGAAGGCGCTGGCGATCGCGCGCAAGCAGGGCTGGCAGTTCGACATCATGTCGACCTCGTTCTTCGTGTCGCGACGGTCGCTGAAGGCCTCGGCGCAGTCGGGCATGCCGTTGTGGCAGGATCATCTGTTCATTGCATTGAGCCGGTCCGCCAACGACGCGACCGACTATTTCCAGATTCCCACCGGGCGGGTGGTTGAGGTCGGAACCCAGGTCACCATCTAGATCCAACCCGTGAGCCATGCGAAATTGCATGGCTAAGGCCCGAAATGAGGCTAGGCTATGCCGGCAGCGCGGGACTATAAGCCCGCGCTCTTCCGCCATTGTGCAGTGAAGCATTTCGAGGCCACTGGGCTCTCCCATGACAAGTGACGTAGCGATTTCCGCCCCGGCAACGGTGGCGGCCAATGGGCATGGCGAGGCCCACACCACCGCCCGTTTCGGTGCCCTGACCCTCGGCAGCATCGGCGTTGTCTATGGCGATATCGGCACCAGCCCCCTCTACGCATTCCGCGAGGCCGTGATGGCGGCCTCGGGTGCCGAGGGGCTGCCGACGCCTGCGGCCGTGCTCGGCGTGGTCTCGCTGATCCTGTGGGCGCTCATCATCGTGGTGACGCTCAAATACGTCGTGATCCTGCTCCGGGCCGACAACAATGGGGAGGGTGGCACCCTGGCGCTGATGGCGCTGGCGCAGCGCGCGGTGGGGCCCGGCGCGGGCGGGGCGACCATCGTCCTGCTCGGCATCATCTCGGGCGCCCTGTTCTACGGTGATGCCGTGATCACGCCGGCGCTCTCGGTGCTGTCGGCGATCGAGGGCATGAAGGACGTTACGCTGAGCTTCGAGCATTATATTGTCCCGCTGACCCTGGTGATCCTGATCGCCCTGTTCGCCGTGCAGTCCCACGGCACCGCACGTGTCGCCGCCTTCTTCGGGCCCATCATGTGCGTTTGGTTCACGGTCCTGGCGGTGGCGGCGATCCATCCGATCATCCAGCAGCCGCGGGTGCTGCTCGCATTGAATCCGCTCTACGCCGTGTCGTTCATGCTGCACCATGGCATCATCGGCTTCGTGACGCTGGGCGCGGTGTTCCTGGCCGTGACCGGCGCCGAGGCGCTCTATGCCGACCTCGGTCATTTCGGCAAGCGGCCGATCCAGACCGCCTGGCTGTTCATCGTGCTGCCCTCGCTGGCGCTGAACTATCTAGGGCAGGGCGCGCTGGTGCTCGGCGATCCCGGCGCGATCGTGAGCCCGTTCTTCCAGCTCTTCCCGCAAGGCGTCTTCCGCGGCTGCATGGTCGTGCTGGCGACCATGGCGACCGTGATCGCGAGCCAGGCGGTCATCCCGGCGCCTATTCGCTGACGCGCCAGGCGATCCAGCTCGGGCTGCTGCCGCGCTTCGAAATCCGCCACACGTCCGAAGCCCATTCCGGGCAGATCTTCATCCCGCGCATCAACCAGCTGCTGCTCGTCGCGGTGGTGCTGCTGGTGCTGCTGTTCCGCTCGTCGAGCGCGCTCGCCTCCGCCTACGGCATCTCCGTCACCGGGACCATGGTGGTCACGGCGATGATGGGGTTCGTCGTGATCTGGAAGGGGTGGCGGTGGTCGCCGCTCGCCGCCGCGGCCTTGATCCTGCCGTTTCTGTTGCTCGATCTGACCTTCCTGACGGCGAACCTGCTCAAGGTGTTCGAGGGCGGCTGGGTGCCGCTGGCGCTCGGTGCCGTCATGATCATCCTGATGTACACGTGGCGCCGCGGCAGCCGGCTGCTGTTTGAGAAGTCGCGCAAGCTGGAATTTCCGCTCGCCGACCTCGTGGCGATGCTGGAGAAGCGGCCGCCGCAGCGCGTTCCCGGCACCGCCGTGTTCCTGACCTCGGATCCGCTCAGCGCGCCGACCGCGCTGATGCACAGCCTCAAGCACTACAAGGTGCTGCACGAAAAGAACGTCATTCTCACCATCGAGACCGCGCAGACCCCGCGGATCGACCCGGCGGAGCGGGTGAAGCTGGAGCAGATCTCGTCGACCTTCTCCAAGGTGACGCTGAAGTTCGGCTTCATGGAATCGCCCAACGTGCCGAAGGCTCTGGCGATCGCCCGCAAGCTCGGCTGGCAGTTCGACATCATGTCGACCTCGTTCTTCCTGTCGCGCAGGGCGCTCAAGCCCGTCGGACGTCTCGGCGCGCCCGGCGCCGCACCAATATTCGCCGCGGGGCTTCTTTCCCTGGGCCCAGGTGCGAAACGGCCCCGTG
>JAEYTQ010000512.1 GCA_023433965.1 Pseudomonadota bacterium
GACAAGGAAGGCTGGTTCTTCCTGCCGTTCGGACCGCCCTTCAACATCGGCATCCCGCCGACCAGCGTGTCGCAGATCCGGCGCGTCGATCCCAAGACCGGCAACGCCGAAATCTGGGCGCTCGGCGTCCGCAACTCGGTCGGCGGCGACGTCGACCCGCGCACCGGCAAGCTCTGGTTCACCGAGAACGCCCGCGACTGGATCAGCGATGATCTGCCCTCGGACAAGCTGAACATGATCAACCGGATCGGGGAGCATTTCGGCTATCCCTATTGCCATCAGGGCAACCTGCCCGATGACAAGTTCGCGATGGGGCACAAGTGCTCGGAGTTCACGCCGCCCGTGCTGAATCTCGGCGCCCATGTCGCCCCGCTCGGCATGAAGTTCTATACCGGCGACCAGTTTCCCGCCGAGTACAAGAACAACATCCTGATCGCCGAGCACGGCTCCTGGAACAGGCACAAGTATCAGGGCGCGCGGATCGTGCGCGTGATCGTCGGGCCCGACGGCAAGAACCCGAAGCGGGAGGTCTTCGCCTCCGGCTGGCTCGAGGGCGACCAGGGCTATCTCGGCCGTCCCAACGACATCATCATCGCCAAGGACGGGTCGATCCTCGTCGCCGACGACTGGGCCGGCGCGATCTATCGCATCAGCTACAGCAAGAAGTAGCGGGCGCACGACACGGGGCTGCGGTGGCCGCAAGGCGCCGCAGCCCCTTCTGTTTCATTCACCGTCGTTCCGGATTGCGCGGCTTACGCGCAAGTCCGGAACCCATAACCCAGATCCGTGGTTATGGATTCCGGGATCGCGCCAGGACGCGCGCCCGTAATGACGATATCGATAGATCGGAATCTTCTTCCATGCGCCGACAGGTCATCTCGCACGCAATCGTCGTGGTTGCGCTCCTGGCGCACGGCGCAATGTCCGCGAGCGCTGCCGACAATGCCGCGATCAAGGAAAAGGCCGCCGCCTGCTCCGGCTGCCACGGCGAGAACGGCATCTCGCAGACCGAGAATATCCCCTCCCTCGCCGGCCAGCCCGATCAGTTCATTCAGTGGCAGCTCGTGTTCTTCCGTGCCGGCGCGCGCAAGAACGAGCAGATGCAGCCGATCGTCGAGCAGATGACGAACGAGGACATCCGCAACTTCGGAGCCTATTTCTCGCAGCTCGCGCCGCCGAAGGGCGCGGAGGACAAGGATCCGGATCTGTCGAAAAAGGGCGCGCAGGTGGCCGCCGGCCGCCGCTGCGCCTCGTGCCATACGGACAGCTATGCCGGTACCAAGGCCGTGGCGCGGCTCGCCGGCCAACGCCAGGAATATCTCGTCAAGGCGCTGCACGACTACAAGGCCGGCCAGCGCATCGGCAACGGCGTCGCCGCGATGGTCGACGTCGCCTACCACATGAGCGAGGAGGAGATCACCGCCGTCTCGCACTATCTGGCGCATTTGAAATAGTGCGGGATGTTGCGGTGAGCGTGTGGCTACGACCTAGCTCGCCCGCTGCCTTTCATACGCCTTCAGATGGGTATAGGCGATGCGCAGCTTCGGCACCGGCACCTTGGCGGCATCGGCGCGAGCGATGAGGTCGCCGATGACGTGATCGGCTTCCACCGGCAGGCCCGCCTTGATGTCGCGGAACATCGAGGCCGTCATCGGTGAGCCCTCGGCGGTGAGGTTGCCCTTCACCCGCTCGAAGAACGGACCGCCCGGCGGATAGCCCGACGCTGCGGCGATGGCGCTGGTCTCATCCAGCATGCCGAGCAGGAAATCCCGGCCGCCGGGAGCCGCAAGGATATTGCCGACCGAGGCGCGCATCAGGCTCGTGCTGGCAGCGAGCGAAGACAGGAACACCCACTTCTCCCACATGTCTTGCATGATGTTCTGGCTGGCCGTGGCGCCATTGATGCCGCTCTTGAAGGCCTCGTCGATCGCCTTGACCCGGTCCGACATCCCGCCGTCGCGCTCGCCGTAATTGATCGACTGCATCGGCTGGAGCTGCACCACCTCGCGCTGCTCGTTCAACGTCGCGGCGATGGCACAGAGGCCGCCGAGCACGCGGTCCTTGCCGAACCGGGCATCCAGCGTGTCGAGATGCTTCATGCCGTTGAGCATCGGGATGATGGCGGTGGCCGGACCAACCGCCGGGGCGAACGACTTGATGGCGTCGTCGAGGTCGAACGCCTTGCAGCTGAGCAGCACGACGTCGAACTTGGCCGCGATCGCGTCCGCCTGCACGGTCGGTGGATTCTTCAGGGTCACATCGCCATTCGGGCTCTTGATAACGAGGCCGGCGCTCGCAAGCTCGCCGGCGCGGCGTGGCCGGACCAGGAAGGTGACGTCGCGGCCGGCCTGCAACAGCCTGCCACCAAAATAGCCGCCGATGGCGCCGGCGCCGACCACGAGGATGCGCATAGAGATGCTCCGCTATTGTTGTTCTTAAGGAAAGGCGCGAGTGGCGAATAGGGAGTAGCGAATAGGATAGCAAGCGCTGGAATGCGAGTCACGTTTCCACTACTCGCCATTCGCCATCCACTACTCGCCCTTCTCGAGCAC
>JAEYTQ010000513.1 GCA_023433965.1 Pseudomonadota bacterium
CAGCGCAAGCTCGCCAACGAGAAGCCGAAGGGCGAGACGGTCGACTACGACACGCTGATCAAGTCGTGGCCGGCGCAGCCCCCGAAGCGCGCGGAAGCGAAATAAGCGGCGCGTAGCGTCTTCAAGTGCGAAAGGCCGGGAGCGATCCCGGCCTTTTGTTCGTTGTGAGGTGCCTGCTCGCCAATCCGTCATTGCGAGCCAACGGGTCCGCGCGAAGCGCGGCCCGCCGACAGGCTCCGCGGGCAGTCTGGATTGCTTCGTCCCAAGAGTTCCTCGCAATGACGGCGCAGAGCGCGGAGCCTCACTCCGCCGGTTCGGCCGCCAGCGTCGGATAATCCGTGTAGCCCTTGGCGCCGCCGCCGTAGAACGTGGTCTTGTCCCAGTCGTTCAGCGCTGCGCCCCGCTTCAGCCGCTCGACCAGGTCGGGGTTGGAGATGAACGGCTTGCCGAAGGCGATGAGGTCGGCGGCGCTCGCGTCCAGCACCTTGGTGGCGAGATCGAAATCGTAGCCGTTGTTGGCGACGTAGGTGCCGGAGAAGCGCTTGCGCAAGGACGCATAGTCGAACGGCGCGAAATTGCGCGGCCCGCCGGTGGCGCCTTCGACGACGTGGAGATAGACCAGCTTCAGCGCGCTGAGGCCGTCGACGATGTGGTCGAACAGCGGCTGCGGATTGCTGTCGGAGACATCGTTGGCCGGCGTCACCGGCGAGATGCGGATGCCGGTGCGATCGGCCCCGGCCTCCGCCGCGACGGCCTTGGACACCTCGAGCATGAGCCGCGCGCGGTTCTCGATCGAGCCGCCATAGGCATCGGTGCGCTTGTTGGCGCCGTCCTTGGCGAACTGGTCGAGCAGATAGCCGTTGGCGCCGTGGATCTCGACGCCGTCGAATCCGGCCTCCAGCGCGTTTCTCGCCGCACGCTTGAAGTCGTCGATGATTGCAGGGATTTCGGCAAGCTCGAGCGCGCGGGGCTCGGAGACGTCGGCAAAGCCGCCGTTCACGAAGGTCTTGCCCTTGGCGCGGATCGCGCTCGGTGCCACCGGGGCGGCGCCGTTCGCCTGGAGATCGACGTGCGAGATTCGGCCGACATGCCAGAGCTGGATGAAGATCTTGCCGCCGCGCTCATGGACCTTGTCGGTGACCTTGCGCCAGCCGGCGACCTGGTCCTTGCTGTAGACGCCGGGCGTGTCCTGGTAGCCCTGGCCCTGTTGCGAGACCTGGCTTGCTTCGGTGATCAGGAGGCCGGCGGAGGCGCGCTGGGCGTAATAGTCGGCGGCGAGCGGGCCGGGCACGAAGGTGCCGGGCGCGGCACGATTTCGCGTCAGCGGCGCCATGACGAGGCGGTTGGCCAGCGTGATCGGGCCGAGCTTGTAGGTCTCGAACAATTTGGTCGAACGGCTCATGGGAATGCTTCCAGGCGGTGAGAGGTCTCGAACACTTGTGCATCGCGACATCGGGCGCAAGGGATGAGCCATACGGAAAGTGCAGGCGAGCTACGCGGCAGCACCCGCGTAGCATAATTCATGTGCTATTCCGGCGATTGCAGCAGATTTCCGCTGCCCTCGCGGCGCGATTTGACTTGTCAGTTCGTGCCCATGAAATCGCGTTTGCCGATCTCGACGCCGTTGTGACGCAAGATGCCGTGGGCGGTCGCGGCGTGGAAATAGAAGTTCGGCAGCGAGAAGGAGCTCAGGAATTGCTGCCCCTTCATGGTGATGGATTTGTCCGGGCCGGCCGGGAAGGTGACGTCTCTGGTGTCGGCGCCTTCGAATTGCTCGGGCTTGAACGACTTGACGTAGGCGATGGTCCTGGCCAGCCGCTGCTTCAATTCCGCGAAGCTGGTCTCGGTATCGGGCGTCGACGGCACCTCGCTATGGGTCAACCGCGCACAGCCCTTGGCGGCGAAATCGCTGACGAGCTGGATCTGCCGCGAGAGCGGCAGCATGTCCGGAAACAGTCGGGAGCCGAGCAACACGCTCGGGTCGATCTTCCTGGCCGCGCAATGCGCCTCGGCTTTGGTGAGCAGCCCGGTCACGCTGTTCAGCATTTGCAAATAGGCAGGGACGACCGCGTCGTAGAAGGACATGTGATGCTCGCTTCGATGGATGGGAGATCTCAGGGAGAAACCTGAGCCACTCACATGGGAGCCTCATGGAAAAATACAATCGCGGGGAAGGGCTTGTGCGATGCGAAAATTCTCGCGCTGCTCGCTACCGCATCACGCCCGCCGGCTGCGCCTGCGCTGTGCCGCCGCGCATGCGGGCGAGCAATTCGGCGGTTGGCCAGGAATCCGCCGGCAGGCCGTATTTGATCTGCATTGCCTTCACGGCCGCGCGGCTCTGCTGGCCGAGCACGCCGTCGACCTTGCCGACGTTGAAGCCGGCGCGGACCAGCAGCTGCTGCAACTCCTTGAGCTCGTTGAACGGCAATTGCGACACCGGCGCCGACGGCCTGCGCATCGGCGCGGCGCCGGCAATGCGAGACGCGAGATAGCCCGCTGTCGTCGCGTAGATCAGCGAGTTGTTCCACTCGGTGTAGGCCGCGAAATTCGCATAAGCCAGGAACGCCGGACCATTGCGTCCCATCGGCAGCAGCACGGATGCCGCGAGATTGTCGTTCGGCAGTGGCCGTCCGTCGGGATAGGTGACGCCCAGTTGCGCCCATGTCGAACGCGGCTCGCGCACGGAAAGATCGGTCTTCTCCCATGGCAGGTTCGGCGGCACCTTGATCTCTTCCAGCCACGGCTCGCCGCGCCGCCACTTCAAGCCGTTGCCGATGTAGTTCGCGGTCGAGCCGATCACGTCGGCCGGCGAGCGCAACAGGTCGCGCCGTCCGTCGCCGTCGTAGTCGACCGCGTAGTTGACGTAGTGCACCGGAAGGAACTGGGTCTGCCCGAGCTCGCCGGCCCAGGAGCCGATCATCTCGTCGGGATGCAGGTCGCCGCGGTCGATGATCTTCAGCGCGGCGATGGTCTCGCCCACGAACATCTCCGAGCGGCGGCAATCATAGGCCAGCGACACCAGCGATTTCAGCGTCGGCAGGTTGCCCATGTTGGCGCCGAAATCGCTCTCCAGCCCCCAGAACGCGGCGATCACCGCCGGCGGTACGCCGTATTCCTTTTCGGCGCG
>JAEYTQ010000285.1 GCA_023433965.1 Pseudomonadota bacterium
TTTCAGCTTATCGGCATTTCTACGCGGATCGGGCGGTCGTCTCCATGTCTGCCGCGGGCATCCGGTTTCACAGGCCCTGGCTCAAGGGTCTCTTCATTCCCTGGCAGCAGGTGCACGGGGTCGGCCATCTCGTCGTTCCCGGTATTTCGGGGGTGCCGTACGTCAGTCCACATGCTGCGGCCGTCACGGTCGGTCGGGATTTCTATGAGCAGCACATCGCCTCGAAGCGCAGCTTCTTCGCGCCGCCCGCTGCCGAAGCCATGTTCCAGCCGAAAGGCGAGATGATGCAGGTGGTGCTGAACAGCGCGGACATGATCGTCAAACCGGAAGATTTTCTCGGGCCTGCCGAGGCGCGATGGAAGGCATTTCGGGATGGCGCCGGATCGTCATCGCAGCCCGGCCATACCATCGTTTATGGACGCTGGTCGATCGACGGCTCTTGGTGGCAGGCCGTCCGGTTTCTTGCGCCCCTTTTCGGCATGGCCGCGGTCATTCTGTACCGGTGATGGCAATCAGCGCAAACGTCAGCGTCCGAGTTGCTTGGGGTCGTAGAAGAAGCGCTCTTCGATGATCTCGTTGCCTCGCCAGGTCTGCCAAGCGATCTCCTCCAGCGTCCGCGTGAGGCCTTCGGCGTTGGTGAAGGAGAATTTCCAGCGGCTGGCGACGATGTCGCCATCGATCAGGCTTGGGCCGATGCGCAGGGCCGTGACCTCCTTGAAAGCCGCCAGCACGCCACGCTCCTTGTCCGCGAGCTTGTCGCGCCCGATCACCGGCGCGGCGAGGTTCTCGTGAGTCGCGGCGTCCGGCGCGTAGTAGTCGAGGATCGCTCCGACGAAGTCGCCACCCTCCAGTCGCCTTGCGAAAGCTTCGACGATCTCACGGCTCGGCATGGTGCACCTCAAGAAATAACCGACTGGTAGTCGGTAAATACCGACCGACGGTCTAAAAGTCAACTGGTAGCCCGAGCCCGATTCGACTAGACGAGACTCATGGCCAAGCAAGCGGAGCGTCGGGCGGCGACATCGGAGGCGATCCTGACGGCGGCGCGGCGGCTGTTCGGGACGCAGGGCTTCGCCGCGACCACCATGGACGAGATCGCGGAAGGAGCGGGTGTCGCCAAGGGCGCCGTCTATCACCACTTCAAGACCAAGGAAGCCGTGTTCGAAGCCGTGTTCGGCCAGGTCTCGCGCGATCTCGTGGCCGAGATCGACCGCGCCGCGCGCGCCGAAAAGGACGTGCTCGCCGCCATGGTTGCCGGTACCCAGCATTACTTTGCCGCGACCGCCAGGGGCCCGACCGGCCAGATCATCCTGCGGGACGGCCCCGCCGTGCTCGGCTGGGAACGCTGGCGCGAGATCGACGCGCAGCATTTTGGCGGCAAGCTGCCGCGCGCGCTCTCCGCCGCGATGGAGGCCGGCCTGATCGCCCGTCAGCCGGTCGAACCGCTGGCCCGCCTGCTGCTCGGTGCGGTGACGGAGGCCGCGGTCGCCTGCGCCGGACGCACCGACATCGCAAGGGCGGGCGCGGAATACGTCCGTGCGTTCAAATCGCTGGTGGAGGCGCTGCGCGTCAAGGCTTGATTGTGCTACTCACAAACTCGAAACGCCCCGCCAGCAAGAAGAACAGCAGCGCATGAACGCAAATTCCGCCCTCGTACCGTCAGATCCCGAGTTCGACTACATCATCGTCGGCGCCGGCTCCGCCGGCTGCGTGCTCTCCAACAGGCTCTCCGCCAACGGCAAGCACAGCGTGCTGCTGCTCGAGGCCGGCCCGAAGGATTCCAACATCTGGATCCATGTGCCGCTCGGCTACGGCAAGCTATTCAAGGAGAAGACCGTCAACTGGATGTACCAGACCGAGCCGGAGCCCGAGCTGAAGGGACGCCAGGTGTTCCAGCCGCGCGGCAAGACGCTGGGCGGGTCGAGCTCGATCAACGGCCTGCTCTATGTCCGCGGCCAGCACGAGGACTATGACCGTTGGCGCCAGCTCGGCAATACCGGCTGGGGCTATGACGACGTGCTGCCCTATTTCAAGAAGGCCGAGAACCAGTCGCGCGGTGGGGATCAGTATCACGGCACGGGCGGACCGCTGCCGGTGTCCGACATGATCGTGACAGATCCGTTGTCGAAGGCCTTCATCGACGCCGCGGTCGAGAGCGGCCTTCCCTACAATCCCGATTTCAACGGCGCGACGCAGGAAGGCGTCGGCCTGTTTCAGACCACGACGCGCAACGGCCGCCGCGCCTCGACTTCGGTCGCCTATCTCGGCCCTGCGAAGACGCGCAGCAACCTGAAGATCGAGACCTCCGCGCACGCTCAGCGCATCCTGTTCGAAGGGCGCCGAGCGGTCGGCGTCGAATACCGGCAAGGCGCCACCTTGCGTCGTGCGCGTGCGCGCAAGGAGGTCGTGCTGTCGAGCGGCGCCTACAACTCGCCGCAGCTGCTCCAGCTCTCCGGCGTCGGCCCCGGCGATCTGCTGCGCCAGCACGGCATCGATGTGGTGCTGGACGCGCCGGGCGTCGGCCGCGATCTCCAGGATCACATGCAGGTCCGCATCGTGATGCGCTGCTCGCAGAAGATCACGCTCAACGACACCATCAACCATCCGCTTCGCCGCACCATGGCCGGCGCGCGCTATGCCCTGTTCCGCAAGGGCTGGCTGACGATCGCGGCCGGCACGGCAGGCGCGTTCTTCAAGACCAGCCCGCGCCTGGCTTCGCCCGACATCCAGGTTCACTTCCTGCCGTTCTCGACCGACAAGATGGGCGAGAAGCTGCATGCCTTCTCCGGGTTCACGGCTTCGGTCTGCCAGCTTCGTCCCGAGAGCCGCGGTACCTTGCGCATCAAGAGCGCGGACCCGGCGGTGCCGCCGGAGATCCGGATCAACTACATGTCGACCGAGGCCGACCGCACCACCAACGTCGAGGGCATCAAGATCCTGCGCAAGATCTTGAACGCGCCGGCGCTGAAGCCTTTCGTGGCCGGCGAATACGATCCCGGCGAGAAGGTATCGACGGACGCCGAGATCCTGGAATATTGCCGCGAGCGGGGCAGCACCATCTACCATCCGACCTCGACCTGTCGTATGGGCAACGACGCGCTCGCGGTGGTCGATCAGCGGCTGAAGGTGAGGGGGCTCGACGGCCTTCGCGTCGTCGACGGCTCGATCATGCCGGACCTCGTCTCCGGGAACACCAACGCGCCGATCATCATGATCGCCGAAAAGGCCTCCGACATGATATTGGAGGATGCGGGCTGACCCGCGATTGTTGAGAGGACCACGACTTGGCTACGCGACTGAAGATCGGCACACGCAAGAGCGCCATGGCGCTGGCGCAGACGGAAGAAATCGCGCGCCGCCTCACCGCCGCCGTGCCCGGTCTCGACGTCGAGATCGTCAAGTTCGACACCACGGGCGATATCGACCAGACCAGCAAGCTGCTGGCCCACGGCGGCAAGGGCGGCGCCTTCGTAGCGCAGATCCGCGCCGCGGTGCTTTCGGGCGAGCTTCATGCGGCCATGCACTCGCTCAAGGATATGCCGGGCAACGAGGACACGCCGGGCCTCGTCATCGGTGCTACCTTGTCGCGCGATCCGCCCGGCGACGCGCTGGTGCTGCGGACTGGCGTGACGCTGGAAGCGTTGCGCCAGTCGCGCGGCAAGGGGTTCAAGATCGGCACCAACGCCGTGCGTCGGGCGGCCTATGCGCGGCGCCTGTTTCCGGAGGTCGAGGTGATCCACTTCCGCGGCGCAGCCGACACGCGGGTGCGAAAGCTCGACAACGGCGAGAAACAGCGGCTACCCGACGGCGGCACGGTCGGACCGGCCGATGCACTGATCATGGCGCGCTCGGGCCTCAATCGCGTCGGCTTGTCCGGCCGCATCGCCTATGAATTCCGGGCAGCGGAGATGCTGCCCGCGGCCGGGCAGGGCATCGTTGCCGTCGAATGCGCCGCGCAGGACTGGCAAACGCGACAAATCCTGTCGTCGATCGACGACCCCGTCGCGCGTGCTTGTGCCGACGCCGAGCGCGAGGTTCTGTGGGTGCTCAACGGCCATTGCAATTCGCCTGTGGCGGCATTTTCGACCGTCATGGTCGATCGGATGGCGCTGACGGCGTCCGTGCTCGACCTCTCAGGCAACACCATCATCGAGGCCGCGCGCGGCGGCTTCGCCAACCGTCCGCGCGAACTCGGCCGCGCAGTGGGACTGGACCTGCTGGCGAAGGGTGCGGCGGCGATCATCGAGCGCAGCCGGCTGCGGTAAGCATGCCGGAATCACGATCTGCGATGATGTCATTTTGCGCCTGTTTTGCCCGACAAGTCAAAACGCACAGGCGAATTATGCCAGTCCAAGTTTTTCAATGACTTGGCTACTGTGCATGGGGTTGTTTTCGCGCTTCAATTCTGCCGCGCCCCAAGAGGCATGATGAATCACGCCCGCACGCGCCTGATCATCTGCTCGACATGGGCGATCGGCGTTTCTGGCTGGATGCCGTGGCCGAGGTTGAAGATGAACCGCCCTTGCGAGAAGTTCGCCAGCACATCGTCCACCGCGCCGTCGAGCGCGGCGCCGCCTGATATCAGCACCAGCGGATCGAGATTGCCCTGCACGGCGACCTTGCTCTGCACCCGCTCGCGGATGAAGGCCGGCTCCGCGGTCCAGTCGATGCTGACCGCGTCGACGCCGGTCGCCTCGACATAACCGGGCAGCAGCGCGCCGGCGCCGCGGGGAAAGCCGATGATCTTCGCATCCGGCGCCTTGGCCCGCACGCCCTCGACAATCCGCCGCGTCGGCTCGACCGACCAGCGTGCGAACTCAGCCGGCGGCAGCACGCCGGCCCAGGTGTCGAAGATCTGCAGAGCGTCGGCGCCGGCGGCGAGCTGCGCCAGCAGGTACTCGATCGAAC
>JAEYTQ010000286.1 GCA_023433965.1 Pseudomonadota bacterium
ACTTAACCTCGGCCTCTGGAATACCGGGTCGCCCGGTCGAGCCGGGGGACGACAAGAGGGGAGAGCCTCCTAAACCATTCAATGGGCCGCCGAGGCCGAGCGCTTGGTTGCGACCGCCTTCGCCGCCGGCTTGGCGCTCGCCTGCGGCGCGCTGTCCCAGCCGCCGTTCGGCGTCGCGACGTTGACGGCATCGTCAGGCTGCGGCTCGGCGCTGAAGGTCTGGATCGCGAGCTTGGCGGCGGCGAGCGATTGCGGGTCGAGGCGCTTGGCGACGTCGTCACGCTTGCCGGACGCATCGGTGTCGCCCTGGGCGGCCGCCAGGCTGAACCATTTGTAGGATTCGGCGAGGTTCTGCTCGACGCCGATGCCGCGGGCATAGAGGATGCCGAGGTTGAACTGGCTGTCGGCGACGCCGCGATCGGCCGCTTTGCGGAACCAATGAGCCGCGCTCTTGTAATTGGCGCCGCGTCCGCCGCCGTCGGCGTCGAGCACCGCGAGATTGTGCATCGCCTTGGCGTTGCCGCGCTCGGCGGCCTGGGTGTAGTAGCGGCGGGCGATGTCGGCGTCCTTCTTCACCCCCAGGCCCTTTTCGTAGAGCGTGCCCAGGCGGAAGGTCGCGGGCACCACGCCGGCCTGCGCCGCGCGGTCGTACCATTTGGCCGCTTCGTCGTAGTTGGTCGCGACACCCTTGCCTTCGGCAAAGCGCAAGGCGATCTCGTAGGCTGCGGTCGCATCGCCCTTCATCGCGGCGGCGCGCAAGGCCGGGCCGCCGATGCCGTCGGGCAGTTTCTCGCTCGGCGGCACCTGGACGAGGCCGAGCTTGGCGCGGCTCGTGCCCGACAGCGCGCCGGTGACGTCGCTGGCAGCCGGCGGCGCTGCCGGGGCGGGTGCGGACGGGATTTCGACGGAGGCCGAGCTGCCCGGGCCGGTGGCCGGCATCGGCGCGGCGTTGTTCTGGGACTGCCGTCCGATCGGTGTCGGCGAAGTCATCGACGGCGTGATCTGCTCGGGCGCGGCGGGCCTGGTCTCGACCGGCGGCGGCGCGGGCTGCGGCGCCGGCTCGCTCGGAACGTCTTGCATCGCCTGCGGCGCCGGCGCGCTGCCGCCATCGAGCAGGTTCATGGCCATCTTGAAGGTGCCGAGCACGATGACGACCACGCTCGCGCCGACCAGCAGCGAGCGGATCTTCGAGGTGATGGTCGACCCGCCGTCCTTGCCGGTCTCCTTGGCGCGATCAGCCCCGGCCTTGGCGGCGCGGCCGGTCTTTTCCGGCTGCGCGGCGGCGGCCTGCGCGGCACGGCGCGCGGCGGCGATGAAGCTCGACGAGGCCACCGGCTCTTTCGGCGGGACGGCAATTCCGCTGATCGCACTTTCGGAGGCGGCGATGCGCTCGGACGGGGTGGCGACGCGTCCGCCGGGCCGTGTGCCCGGTTCGAGCGGATGATCCGGCGGCAATTCGGGTGCGAGCGCGGCCCGGGCCGTGTGCGGCTCCAGGATTTCGCTGATCGCACGCGGCGGAACCGGTGGCGCTTGCGGCACCGGCGGCGGCGCAGCGGCAGCCGCGGCATGGAATTCGCGCGGGGCGGCAACGAAGGCGGCCTGCGCGGCGGCGGGATTGGGCAGCTCAGGCTTGGGGTCGAATTGCGGCGGCTGGGGATGCGGCCGTGGCTCCCGCGCGACAGGCGCGGGCTCCATCGGAGCGGCCATCGGCATCGGCTGCTGGGCCGGAGCCGGCGGCGCAGTCCGCACGGCGCGCAGATCGCCCTCGATCATCGAGAGACGATCGACGACATGGCCCAGCGCGCTATGAACCGCCTCGAGCGAATCCTGGGTGTGCCGGTTGGTCTCGGTCTGGCTGAAGCGGATGTCGGAGAGCTCGCGCTTGACCAGGTCGACCATGTCGGAATCGGGCGGCGGCGAGGAGCTGCGGCTCTCGGCCAGCGCGGCATAGGTCGCCTGCTGGCGTTCCAGATGCCTGAGGATGTCGTGCAGCCCGTCCTCGACGCGGCTCAAATTTCCATTGCGCGGATCGGCGGCGGCCTCGATCCGCTCCAGCAGATAGGCGACGCGCTGTTCGAGATGGGCGAAGGTCGAGGCGGAATCGTTGCCGACCTGCATGCGGTCGAAACGGTCCGACAGCGCCCGGATCGCCGCTTCCAGATGCTCGGTGCTCTCGGACGGCTGCGGCCGCTCGCGGGTCTCCAGCGCGGCGGTGAGCGCAGCGATGCGCTGCTCCAGCACGGCAAAGCTGTCGCCCTGGCCGGAGGCGCGGGTGATCTGGTCGACCTTGGACGACAGCAGCTGCACGTCTTCGGAGAGGCGCGCGAGCGCCTCGTTGGAGGCGACGTTGGAGACGATGGCGCGCAGCGCGGAGATCGCGCCTTCGAGCTGCTGCACCGTGGAAGGGTCGTCATTGGCGCGCAGGATCAAGTCGAGCTTGGCGCCGAGATTGCGGATCGCCTCGTCATAGCCGGTGAGCTGCTCGGCCGGCGTGAGCGTCCGCAGCACCTGCTTGATGTCGGATAGCGCGCGCTCGATGCCTGCGAGCACCTGGCCGTCGGTGCCGTTGGAGCGGGTCTCGTCGATCCGGCGGTGCAGCGAGCGGATTTCGTTCTCGATCGACTCGATCGCTCGCCGCGGCATCGCCTCGGTGATGGCGGCGCGGATCTCGGCGAGCTCGCTACGAAAGGCGTTGATCGCCTGCTCGGTGTTGTCGGGGCGCTGCAGCGACTCGATCTGGCTCGTGATCTTGAGCAGATGGCGCTCGAGCGCGGAAAAATCCGGCCCCGGCTGCGTTGGCGGCGGCGTGTAGGCGGGTGCGGGCGGCGCCATCGGGGGCGCGTAGGGAGCTGCCGGCGCAAGCGGCGGCGCGGCGCGCGGCGGCATCTGGCGGGGTGCAAAGCCGTCGAGCTCGCTCTGGCGCGCAGTGATCTCGGCGACGGCGACGTCGAACGACGCCGGGCTCAGGGGAGGGGAGCTGCGATAGACTTGAGCTGCCGCGCGCTCGACCGCATCGGCCTGGCGCTGGCGCGTTTCGACGGGTGAGGGCGCAGGGACCGGCCGCGGCGGCTGAGGCTGCTGCGGACGGGAAATTTGCGACAGCCGGGCATCGAGCCGCGAGATCGCGTCGTTGAGTTGGCGCGCGACGCCCTGCTCGCGCGAGACGTCTGGTCGCGCAGAGTCCTGTCGCGGCGCGGGCTTCGAGATCCGCTCGATCTGTTGGGTGATCGCGTCGAGCCGCTGGTGGATGTCCGCGACTTCGCGGCTCTCCTGACTCGGCCCTTGGCTCGGCATGTGTTGCGGACGCTGATCCTGGTGTGGATCTCTGCGCTGGTCGTAAGGTCCGCGAAAATTCGGCGGGGCCGTTTCGCCGAGCGTGGAGTTCAGCCAATCGTTGAGCGACATGCCGGCTCTGCGCGCAGCAGCTTCGGCCCGCTCCCGGACGGATGGATCGATGCCGTCGACACTCCACGATACGCGCGAATTCATGACTCTGTCCGGTTCCGACTCCGGCGCCCCACCCGGCGCCTCCAGCCTCCCCACGCGCCCCGGTTGCAAAGACAATCGAATTTGGCGCGGGTCGTCTGCCTCGAAAACCGACTTTTGTCCGTTACGGTAAATAACGAGTTAAGGAATGCGGCGCGGGTGTCTTAAAGTTGGGCGGGGGCCCCGGTCGGAGCCTGGATCAGGCCCGTCCGCGATTCACGTCGTGGGCGATCTGGGCCTTCAGCCAGACCACGAAGCTACGCGCCTTGCGGGTCATCGGTCGGCTCTTCGGCCAGGCAAGGTAATGAGCTGAGGCGCGTTCCAGCGGCGCGTTGAACAGCGGGACCAGCGTCCCGTCCTCGATCTCGTTCCGGAGCAGGAAGAGCTGGCCCATGGCGACGCCGACGCCTTCGGCGGCCGCCTGATAGGTCAGCACCGAGCTCTGGAAACTCACGCTGCGGTCGGTCAGCAGGTCCGGCCGTTTCACTGCCATGAGCCAGTCCGGCCAGTCCGAGCGGCGGTAATGGGAGTGGAGCAGCTGGATCTTGCGGAGGTCGTCGAGCTCGGCAAGCCGCGCCCGTTTCAGGAGCTTCGGGCTGCAAACCGGCTGGATGACGTCCCGGAACAGCAATTCGGTCTCGGCGCCGGGCCATTCGCCCGAACCGAACTGGACGGCGAGGTCGACCTTGTCGTTCTCGAAATCCACCGGCGCCACCACGTTGCTGATGTCCAGCCGGATATTGGGGTAGCTGACATAGAACGACGGCAGCCGCGGGATCAGCCATTTCGCGGCAAAGGTCGTGTAGACCCTGATCCTCAGGGGCTGGGCCTTGCCGGTCGAGGTGAGGCCCGTGGTGGCCTGGGCAATGATCCGGAACGCCGGCGCGATCTGGCGGTGGAACTCGTCACCTTCCGAGGTCAGCCGCAGCCCCGTCTTGTCCCGTTCGAACAGCCGTACGCCGAGAAAGGCTTCGAGGATCGTGACCTGGCGGCTTACGGCCGGCTGGGTGACGCGAAGTTCCCGCGCCGCGCGCGTGAAGCTCAGATGTCGCGCCGCCACGTCGAAGGCGTGCAGGGGGTTGAGCGGAGGTATCATAGCGGGTCATTACAAAATGTAACTAGAACATAACTTTTGCGCAGTTGTCTGTCAAAGCCCCCGCTGGGAAGACGACGTCGCTCCAGCGATGTGATGGCCCATGGATTTTGAACTGAATGAAGAGCAGCAGGCGTTCGCCGATTCGGTGCGCCGCTTTGCCGAAGCGAATCTGAGGGAAGGCTCGCTGGCGCGCGCGCACGATCCGCGCTTTCCCCGCGAAGTCGCGCAGATGCTGGGCAAGCAGGGCCTGATGGGCATCTCGTTCGATCCGGAGGATGGCGGGCAGGGCGGTACGCTGTTGGATTCAGTCATCGCGATCGAGCAGGTCGCGTCGGTGTGCCCGCGCAGCGCCGATGTCGTGCAGGCCGGCAATTTCGGGCCGATTCGCACCTTCGTGGAATACGCGACGCCGGAACAGAAGCAACGCTGGCTGCCCGATCTGCTCGCCGGCAACATCTGCGTCAGTCTCGGTATGAGCGAGCCTGAAGCCGGCTCCGCGGTCACCGAACTCAAGACCATGGCGAGCGAGGACGGCGACGATTACGTCATCAACGGCAGCAAGGTGTTCGGTACGCACAGTCCCGATGCGGCGATCTACCTCGTCTATGTCCGCTTCGCGCCCGGGGTCTCCGGCATCGGCTCCGTGATCGTCGAGCGCGGCACGCCCGGCTTCACGATCGGAAAGCCGACCGCCTTCATGAGCGGCGAAGAGTGGAGCCAGCTCTATTTCGAGAACTGCCGAGTTCCGAAGCGGAACGTTCTGCTCGGAATTGGTGGCTTCAAGAAGCAGATCGCTGGCTTCAACGTCGAGCGCCTCGGCAATTCCGCCCGTTCGCTCGCGCTCGGCCGCTACGCTTTCAATCTGGCGCGCGATCACGCCGCCGTGCGCAAGCAGTTCGGCCGTCATCTCTGCGAATTCCAGGGCCTGCAATGGAAGTTCGCGGACATGGCGCTGAAGCTCGAATCCGCGCAGATGCTGCTCTATCGCGCCGCCAACGTCCGTGACGAACTGCCATCGCCGTACCAGACCGCGATCGCCAAGCTGGCCTGCAACCAGGCCGGTTTCGAGGTGGCCAACGAGGCGGTGCAGATCATGGGCGGCCTCGGCTACAGCCAGGAATCGCTCGCGGAATATTGCATGCGCCGGACGCGCGGCTGGATGATCGCCGGCGGCTCCACTGAAATCCTCAAGAACCGGATCGCCGAATCCGTGTTCGACCGCCGGTTCGATCAGCGCGGGCAGGTCGGACGTGGCGGCTGAGACCAGACCCTCGCTGGCCCAGGCGCTGTTCGCACCGCGCAGCATCGCGCTCGTCGGCGCCTCCGACGATGCGTCGAAGACGTCGTCGCGCCCGTTGCAATATCTGCGGCGCGCCGGCTATGAGGGCGCGATCTATCCGATCAATCCGGGCCGCAAGACCGTGCTCGGCGAGCCGGCGTGGCCTTCTCTCGCAAGTCTGCCCGTCGTTCCCGACCATGCTTTCATCCTGACGCCGACAGAAGATGCCGTGGACGCCGCCGAAGAATGCGCGCGGCTCGGCGTCTCCGTGGCCACCATCCTGGCGTCCGGCTATTCGGAGGCCGACGAAGCGGGCCGCAAGCTGCTCGCTCGGCTGAAGGCGCTGCGGGCGAACGGATTACGCATCCTGGGCCCGTCGAGCCTCGGCGCCATCAATCTGCACAGCAGGACCATCGTCACTGCCAACGCCGCATTTGCCGAGCCGGACTTGCCGCGCGGCGGCATCTTCGTCGCCTCGCACAGCGGCAGTTTGCTCGGCGGCCTGATCTCGCGCGGCAGCGCGCGCCATCTCGGTTTCGCGGGTCTCGTCTCGGTCGGCAACGAGATCGATCTCAGCCTGGGCGAGATCTGCGCGGCGACGCTCGATGATCCCACGATCACCGGCTACATGCTGTTCCTCGAAAGCATCCGCCACGCCGACGATCTGCGGGCCTTCGCGCGCGGTGCTGCCGACCGTGGCAAGCCGGTCGTCGCCTACAAGCTCGGCCGTTCCGCAGCCGCCGCCGAACTGGCGCTGTCGCACACCGGGGCGCTGGCCG
>JAEYTQ010000292.1 GCA_023433965.1 Pseudomonadota bacterium
GGCGTGGCTCGCCCTCTTCGGGCACGAGCTCGATGGGGAACAGGATGTTGTCGGAATAGGCCGTGACGATGCGCTCGATCTCGTAGCTCTCGAGGTACTTCTTGGCATCGTCCTTCAGATGCAGGACGATCTCGGTGCCGCGCGTCACCCGCGCCGCTTCCTCGTCGCTGGCACGGGCGATCTCGAAGCCGGAGCCGCCTTGGGAACTCCAGGTCCAGACGTCGCTCTCGCCGGCACGGCGGCTGATCACCACGATCTTCTCGGCCACCATGAAGGCGGAATAGAAGCCGACGCCGAACTGGCCGATCAGGCCGAGCCCGTCCTTGGCCTCCTTCAGCTTCGACACGAACGCCTTGGTGCCGGAACGGGCGATGGTGCCGAGATGGTCGATCAGTTCCTGCCGCTCCATCCCGATGCCATTGTCGGCGATCGTGAGCGTCTTGGCCGCCTTGTTCGGGATGATGCGGATCTTGAGGGCGTCGCCTTCGCCCAGCAGCGCGGGATTTGCGATGGCCTCGTAGCGCAGCTTGTCGCAGGCGTCCGAGGCATTCGAGATGAGTTCGCGGAGGAAGATGTCGGTTTCCGAATACACCGAATGCACCATCAGGTGCAGCAGTTCGGAAACTTCGGCCTGGAAAGGCTGCGTATGCACAGCCGTATCTGACGTCGTCATGCGCTTACCCGGTCACAAAAATGGGGTGAGGAACCGGATATAGCGCGAGGCAACTGCGGATCAAGAGGATGTGAAGCCTCAGCCCGGCGGGACGGCCCGCCGTGAGACGGGATCAGGTCACGCAGCGGCCCGGCTGGAGCAGCCTTGCGACCTCGGTCAGGGAGCTGACCACCGGCTCACAGGCAATCGTCGGCTTGCTGCGAACCTTCTTCTGGTTCTGGAGCAGCACCGGCGGTTTGGCATTGCCGGTGTCGATCGTCGCGGGCACCCGCAGCAGCACCGAGGTATCGGCGAGGTCATTCAGCCGCATCGACACCGTGCGGGTGGGAACTGCTGCCGGCTTCATCTCGGCGAGCCGGTCGGCCTTGCCGCCGCGATTGACATTCTGGCCCGGGGCGAAGCTCGGGCTGGCGGTGTCGGCGACCGCGTACCAGCGATCGGCCAGATCATGACCGGAGGCCAATTGAACTGCGCCCAGCGTCGCGGCAATCGCGACGGCGCCCAAAAACACCTTTTGAATCTGTGACATGGCTGCCGATCCCTCGCCCCATGGCGATCACGGGAACAACGCGGTCCGACGATCGGGAGTTCTTGGCCGCTACGATCACTTAACCGTGTCCGGAAAATGCCGCCCGCGGCGAATTATTTTGCAAACCGTGGAACGACTCCGGCGGCCGGGAGTCGTCTCAACAGCCGGCTATTCCCCCCTGCCCCATAAGCCGGCGACGTAGGGCGCGACTGTGGTGATGCCAGTCGCGCCTTACTTTTGTCTGGGGTCTACTGCGCCGTCCCTGCGAGCCAGTCCCGCCCTTCGCCATAGAGCTTCTCGACCTCGGGACCGGTGAGGCCCGGCATGTCGCGCTTGACCTTGTAGCCGATCAGCTCCTGCATGTAGGCGAGATGGCGATAGCCTTCCGGAAGCGCTGCCAGCGCCTGTTGGTCGAGGCGGAGGGATGCTGCGGGATCGACCGGGTCGATGCGATCTTTCTCATAGATCGGCTGCCGGCGGACGATGCCCCACTTCCCCTGCCGCTTGTCCAGGAAATCGTAGAAGCGTCCGGTGCAGACGACGTCGCAGAGCACGTCGTGCACGAGAGCCCGCTGCGAGATCGTCATCTTGGTCTGCGCAATCGCGCGTTCGCCGGAGAGGTCGATGCTGGTGCCGCCGAGGAAATGCAGGATGCGCACGCCCCGGGCAAACCCTTCTTGGCTGACGCGCATGAAATCCCGCGCCGGTCCCTGAAACCAAGTGGCGGACATCCACCCTTCGTCGTGCCAGACCGTGGCAAAGCGCTCCCAGTCCCCGGCATCGCGCCACACCGCCCAGTTCTCGACGAGATCGCGGATGGCGAGACGATCGAGGAGTTGCTGGTCCATGGCGAATCTCCGAATGGTCCGGCCGGAAGGGTAGCCGCACCGGAGGTATGGGCGGCGAATTCCCGGGTCGTCAAGCGGGGCACCGGACACGAAAAATCCGGCGTGCCTTGCAGCACGCCGGACGGAATTAGTGTCTAGAACCGCCTTACGCCGCAGGCGCCTTCGGGGCGCGGTTGCGTGAGTTGCGCTGGAAGAACAGGGCCTGGCTCGCGACCGCCGACACCATCGCGGGTTGGAACGGTTTCGAGATCAGGAACGCCGGCTCAGGCCGCTCGCCGGTGAGGAAGCGCTCGGGGTAGGCGGTGATGAACACCACCGGCACCTCGAAGGTGCGCAGCAGCTCGTTGACCGCGTCGAGGCCCGACGATCCGTCGGCGAGCTGGATGTCGGCGAGGATCAGGCCCGGCCGCTTGTTCTTGGCCAGCGCCACCGCATCGGCATGGGTGCGGGCCACGCCGACGACATTGTGGCCCAGATTCTTCACCAGGCTCTCGAGGTCCATGGCGATGAAGGTCTCGTCCTCGATGATCAGCACGTCGGTCGCGATCTCGGCCGCCATCTCGCGTCCGGCAGCGTCGGCAAGACGCCGCGTCTCGGCGACATCGGTGCCGAGAACGAAGGCGACTTCCTCTTCCGAAAAGCCCTCGAGCGAAAGCAGCAGGAAAGCCTGGCGCGGCAGCGGGGTGATGTTCGACAGCCGCCGCTCCGGCGGCATCGGCAGGGTCGCCACCTCGGTATCGTCGTTGACCGAGACCGAATTCCAGATCTGGGTGAACAGCCGGAACAGGCCGGCCCGGGGCCCATGGCTCTCGTCGAGCACCGACGGATCACCCAGCATGGCTTCCAACATGGCGGCGACGTAGGCGTCGCCGGAGGCCTGGCTGCCCGTCAGGGCGCGCGCATACCGGCGCAACAGCGGCAAGTGTTCAGCAACTAGCTGTGAACGGGACATCCCCACTCCATTCATCTTCGGGCCAACCTTGGCTGAGGTCACGCGGGGGGCCCGGGGTTCCCCTGCTGGGCTGATTACGCCCAGAGCCTATAAAAGTTCCGGCGAACTGGGAACTTTTTAGCCCAGCTGGAATTGAGCCTAACCAGGGAACGGCTCCCGGTTGAGAAAATTTCTCGATTTTACAGTCACTTAACTCGGGGAAACGTGGAACAGGTCATGAAAGATCTCAAGTCTCAAGCCAGCAGAAGCACGACCCCCGGCAAGGGAGGCCTGACGCCGGAGATACAATCCCGGATCGGGCATCAGTTGCGCGCCATGTACGACGATGTCGTGCGACAAGGGGTCCCGGATCGGTTCGCGGAGCTGATCAAGAAGCTCGATGCGCCCGGAGCGACGCCCCAAGTGGAAAATGGTGGGGGATCCAACGACAACAATGGGAGGGATTAATGCCTCTCACCGACTCCCTGCGTGACGACATCCTGGCGGCCGTGCCGAGCCTGCGCGCGTTTGCCATTTCGCTCAGCGGCAATGCGGACCGTGCCGATGATCTGGTGCAGGAGACGCTGCTGCGCGCGCTCGCCAACATCGACTCGTTCCAGCCCGGCTCCAACCTGCCGGCGTGGCTGTTCACGATTCTGCGCAACCTGTTCCGCTCGGACTATCGCAAGCGGCGGCGTGAGGTCGAGGATGCCGAAGGCAACTACGCCAAGACGCTGAAGACTCAGCCGTCGCAGAACGCGCATCTCGAGTTCGAGGAGTTTCGCACCGCGCTCGACAAGCTTCCGCAGGATCAGCGTGAAGCGCTGATTTTGGTCGGCGCCTCCGGCTTCTCCTACGAGGACGCGGCCTCGATCTGCGGCTGCGCCGTCGGCACGATCAAGAGCCGCGTGAACCGCGCCCGGTCGAAGCTCGCCGCGCTGCTCTATGTCGACGGCGCCGAGGATTTCGGGCCGGACGAGACGGTGCGGGCCGTGATCGGCGGCAGCGGCGGCTGACGGCCGGCGTCGACCGTATCGACACAAGCAAGGCGGCCGTTTCCACGGCCGCCTTCGCGTATCTGAAAGCGCTCTCGATCACTCGTCCACGAAGGTCACGGTCTCCGCCACGCTGGCCCGCGAGGTGCGGTAGCTGTTGACCTTATGCGCGTGGTCGGCATAGCCGAACGAGATGCCGCAGACGACGCGGCGATCGTCGGGCAGGTTGAAGTGGCTGCGGATCAGGCCGGAGTGGCGCGCAAGCGCCGCCTGCGGAATGGTGCCGAGCCCGAGCGCCTGCGCAGCCAGCATGAAGTTCGAGACGTAGGCGCCGCAATCGATCGCGCCATAAATGCCGAGCGGCTCGTTGGTGTGGATGATGGCGACATGCGGCGCACCGAAGAAATTGTAATTCTCCAGCGCCTGCTTGGCGTAGGCCATCTTGTCGCCGCGGGCGATGCCCAGCGTGTTGTAGAGCTGGAAGCCGCTTTCGCGGCGGCGTTCGAGATAGACGCCGGCATATTCGCGCGGCGGCGTGAAGTCGTAATCGTCCCCGAGGCCCTTCGAGGCTTCCGCGTAGATCGCCTTGCGAAAGCGCTCCTTGGCTTCTCCGCTGGCGATGACGACCTGCCAGGGCTGGCTGTTGCACCAGGACGCGGTGCGCTGGGCGGTGGCGAGCACATGCTCGATGGTGGCGCGGTCGACTTCCCGCGGGAGGAAGGCGCGGACCGAGTAGCGCTCGTTGAGGAGCTCTTCGAGCACGCCGATGCGGTTTTGTTTGACGGTAGCGTCCATCGTTAGTCTCGCTTTCGTGCCTCGCACGCGACGCAGCACGAAGT
>JAEYTQ010000313.1 GCA_023433965.1 Pseudomonadota bacterium
ATCATGACCTGAATGCGGCATGAACGTTTCCCGCATGCGGCTTGAGGCGACAGACGTGGCGCCGCCGGCCGGGAAAGCTCCGAACTGCCGGGCGGCTGCAGCGCTTCAGTCCGCGATGGAGCGCGGAGGTCAGTCCTTGCCGTTGCCGAACAGCGCGGCAAACTGCTTCTCGCCGGTCCGGGTGAAATTCACCACGCGGCTGCCGGGCGTGGCGTCGCGCGAGGCCCATTTCAACTCGGCAAAGCGTTGCATCAGGGCCGCGCCCAGCGTGCCGGCCAGATGGTGCCGACGCTCGCTCCAGTCCAGGCAGGCTTTGCACACCGGCCGGCGCGGATGCGTGAGCATGTCGGGCGAGATCTGCAGATGCTTTGCGAGGAAGCGTTCGCCCTCGGCCGACAGCTCGATGTCCTGCTTCTTCTGCCTGATCAGATGCCGCTCGCGCAAGGAATCGAGCATCTGCACGCCGAGATCGCCGGCGAGATGGTCGTAGCAGATCCGGGCGCGCCGCAGCGCAGGGTCCTTCGGCCCCGTGCGCACGCGCATGTGGCCGGTGCGCGCGGCAAGGCCGGCGAGGCCTTCGAGCACCCCGGCGACGTCGTCGTCGGTGAGGCGGTAATAGCGATGGCGGCCCTGCTTCTCCGGCTCGATCAGGCCGCCGGCCTCGAGCTTCGACAGATGCGAGCTCGCGGTCTGCGGCGTGATGCCGGCCTCCTGCGCCAGCTCGCTCGCAGTGAGCGCGCGGCCGTTCATCAGCGCGGTGAGCATATTGGCGCGCGCGGGATCGCCGACGAGCGAGGCGACCATGGCGATATCAGGACCTGCCTTCATGCTTCGATGCTAGCCGAAGCATTGTCGTCGGGCAAGCGCGTAGCGTGTTGCTTCAAGCACAGGAGCCCGTCATGTCCGTCACCGTCTTCATCCGCTACCAGCTCGATCCGTTCAAGCGCACGCAGTTCGAGGAATATTCGAGGCGCTGGCTGACCATCATCCCGAGATGTGGCGGAGAATTGATCGGCTATTTCATGCCGCACGAGGGCACCAACAACATCGCCTTCGCCCTGATCTCGTTCGAGAGCCTGGCGGCGTACGAGTCCTATCGCAAACGGCTGCGCGCCGATCTCGACGGCACTGCGAACTTCAACTTTGCGGAGGCGGAAAAATTCATCCTCGCGGAAGAGCGCACCTTCCTGCGCAAGGTGGTATTGTAGCCTATCAACAGCAGGAGACGCCCATGATCGCCGTGATCTTCGAGGTCTGGCCCAAGCCGGAACACCGCCAGGACTATTTCGACCTCGCCGCCGACCTGAAGCCGCTGCTGCAAACCATCGACGGCTTCATCTCGGTCGAGCGCTTCGAGAGCCTGACCGACAAGGGCAAGATCCTGTCGGTGTCGTTCTGGCGGGACGAGGCGGCAGTTGCGGCCTGGCGCAACACGATGGAGCATCGCCGCACCCAGGCCAAAGGCCGCGCAAAGATCTTCGCCGATTATCATCTGCGGATCGCCAGCGTGATCCGGGACTATGGCATGACCGACCGCGAGCAGGCTCCGAAGGACAGCCGCACCGTCCACGACGCGCACTAGCGGCGCTGAAAACGCGCGCCTATGTGTTCGCGGCCAACAAGGGAGAGAAACATGCACGTGACGACCGCCGACAAGCGCGCGACGTTCAGGAAGATGCACGAGAACGGCTGCTTCATCCTGCCCAACCCGGTCGATGTCGGCAGCGCGAAAGCCTTGCAGCATCTCGGTTTCAAGGCGATCGCGTCCTCGAGCGCGGGCTTTGCCTGGACGATCGGCAAGGCCGACAACCACGTCACCGTCGAGGATGTCTGTCAGCATCTGGCAGCATTGAGCTCGGCCGTCGACATTCCCGTCAATGCGGATTTCGAGGGCGGCTTCGCGGTCGAGCCGGACAGGGTCGCCGACAATGTCGAGCGCTGTGTGCGCACCGGTGTCGCGGGCCTGTCGATCGAGGATTCCACCGGTGACAAGAACAATCCGCTCTACGACCGCACGCTGGCGGTCGAACGCATCAAGGCCTCGCGCAAGGCGATCGGCGACAGCGGCACGCTGCTCGTCGGCCGCTGCGAGGCGTATTTGTGGGGCGTGACCGATCTCGAGCTCGTCATCGACCGTCTGGTCGCTTACGCCGATGCCGGCGCCGACTGTCTCTATGCGCCGGGACTGAAGAGCCGCGAGGACATCAGCGCGGTGGTGAAGGCGGTCCATCCAAAGCCGTTCAACCTCTTGATCGGCGCAAGCGGCCTGTCGCTGAAGGAAGCCGAGGATCTCGGCGTGCGCCGCATCAGCGTCGGCGGCTCGCTTGCTCGCGTCGCCTGGGGCGGCTTCATGCGCGCTGCGAAGGAGATGGCGGAGAAGGGGACGTTCACCGAGCTCGGCGGCGGCTATTCCGGCGGCGAGCTCAACAAGATGTTCAGCTAGGACAATGAAAAGCGGCGGGATGTTGCATCCCGCCGCTCTCACGTCTCATTGCGAATTGTTACTTCGCACCGCTAGGCGTCTGCGGACTCGCAGCAGGCGTATCGGGGGCCGGGGCAGGCCTGCTCGGCGCCGCGCCTGTCGTCACGCCCGGCTCCGTGTTGTTGCGCGGGGTCACGTCACGCATACCGGAAGGGGCGGCCGGATTGGTCGGCTGCGTCTGAGCAGTCTGCGAGGCCGGCGTGTTGCTGGCCTCGTTGGTCGTCGTGGTATTGTTCAAGCCGTAGAAAACCGCGCCCAGCACCAGGGCGATTGCCACCGCGAACAGCGCGACCTTGCCGCTGGAGGCAGGTCGTTCGCCGAGTTCGGGATCGGCCTGTAGGTCGGCATCCCGGCGCGCCGTGCGAGAATACTCATCGTCGGCGAGGTTCGGGCGGTACGGATCGTTGGGAAAACGGTCGTCGGCCATCGATTGGTCTCCTCGAGTTATGACGCCGGGACAACCGCGAGATGAGAGATTCCGTTCCGCGCCTCCCGATACTTTCGTCGCATGTTGCTCTCGGTTCGGGAATCGGGAACCTATTCGGTCCGGGAACGGGACGCGAGTTCCATGGCTGCGACAGGGGAACGAAGCCGATGTGGAGTCTGCCGCCGACCGATGCCGTGTTGCACTTTCTGGCCCTCGTCGCCTTGACGGCAGAGGGCATGACGGCAGCACTCGCTGCCGGACGGCGGAGCATGGATTATGTCGGCGTGTGTCTTCTCGCCTGCATCACCGCGCTCGGCGGCGGCACGCTGCGCGATCTGTTTCTCGGTCACTATCCGCTGATATGGGTGGCCAACCCGATCTACCTTGCCCTGCCGGGCGGGGCGGCATTGCTGACGATCCTGATCGCGCGTCTCGTCCATCGGCTGCATCTCGCCTTCATCGTGCTCGATGCGATCGGCCTCGTCGTCTTCACCATGATCGGCTGCAATGTCGGCTGGCAGATGGATGCCTCGCTGCCGATCGTGATTGTCTCGGGCATGGTGACCGGCTGCGCCGGCGGCGTCTTGCGCGACGTGCTCTGCAACGACGTGCCGCTGCTGTTTCGATCCGAGCTCTATGCCAGCGTCTCGGTGGTCACGGGTCTGTTCTATGCGACCGCGTTCGGCTTCAATCTGAATGCCGAGCTCTGGACGATCTTGACCTTCGTGCTCGGGCTCAGCTTCCGCCTGCTCGCGGTGCACTACAAATGGGAGATGCCGAAGTTTGTCTTCACGGGGGATGAAGAGAAGGAGCGGTGATTTCGCTCCGCTACATCTCCTTCCTCGCCTTCGCCACCTGGGCCGGTGTCACCAGCAGACCGGCATTGCCCCAGGAATTGCGGATGTAGTTGGTCACCGCCGCGATCTCTTCATCGGACAGCTGCCTCGCATAACCCGGCATTTCGCCGCTGTTCGGCGCGCGCGGCGTCGTCACCGTGTGGGCGCCGTCGAGGATGATGCGCAAGGTGGAAGATGGATTGATCGATTGCAGCAGCGCATTGCCGGGCAGCGGCGGGTAGATGCGCGGGGTGCCCGTGCCGTCGGCCTCGTGGCAGGCGATGCAGAGTTTTGCGTAGACCGCTTGTCCGGTCTTCATCTCGGCTTCATCAGGCGGCGTCACGATCGTCTCGCGTCGCATCGGCGGCAGGCTCTTCAGGTAGACCGCGATCGCGCGCACGTCGGCATCGCTCATCTTCGAGGTCGAGTTGACGACGACCTCCGCCATCGGGCCGGCGGCATGGCTTTTGGCGTTGCGCCCGCTTTGCAGATACTCCGTGATGTCTGCCTCGCTCCACGATTTCAACCCGGTGCGCGCGGCGCCGTCGAGCCGCGGCGCGTACCAGCCGCCGACCTCATTGCCTGAGAGGGCCTGGGCCCCCCTGTCGGCGCCAAAATACGTCTTCGGCGTGTGACAGGCGCCGCAATGACCGAGCCCGGTGACGAGATAGCCGCCTCTATTCCAGGCGGCGCTCTTGCTCTGGTCCGGCTCGAACAGGCCGGGCCTGAAATGGACGGCGTTCCAGACCCGCATCAGGCCGCGATAGCCGAACGGCCAGCGCAGTTCCGGCGGCCGGTTACGGTTCACGACCGGCGCGACCGTGCCCAGATAGGCGCGGATCGCCAGCGTGTCGTCCTTGGTCATCCGCGTGAAGTAGGGATAGGGAAACGCCGGGTAATAGTTCGAGCCGTCGGGCGCGATGCCATAGCGCAAGGCGCGGGTGAAATCGGCGTCCGTCCAGGCGCCGATGCCGGTGTCACGGTCCGGCGTCAGGTTCGGCGCATAGATCGCACCGAAGGGCGTGTCGATGCGCTTGCCGCCCGCGAACGGTTTCGCCGGATCGGCGGTGTGGCAGCCTGCGCAGTCCCCGGCCTCGGCCAGCGACCTGCCAGTGGCGATCAGCTCCGGCGACGGCTCGGCGGCGAGCGCCACGCTTCCGACCGCACTGCACAACGCCAAACCCACGAGAGCAAGGCCAGCATGAATCGTCCGCATCTAAAGCCTCTCCTGCGACCAATCGACCCCGCCCGCTACACGGGGTGTCAATTCATTTCGCGACGGCGGGGGTATGGTGACACAAACTGAAAATGCCCGGCGTGTTTCAGGCCACGAAATTGCGATTTTGTCCCGGCGGGCTCCTC
>JAEYTQ010000526.1 GCA_023433965.1 Pseudomonadota bacterium
CGTCGCTACCCTCGGCATGGGCGCTGCCTGTGGCGAGCGTCAGCAAGGATAGGCCGATCAGTGCGGCTGCCAGCTTCATGGTGTCCTCCCGTTGTTGTTGTCGGTCCCAGTCGTCAGGCGCTCGCGCGCATCAGGAAATCCTGCCGCGCCTGATCGAATTCACCCTTCATGCGGTCGACGAGGTCGGCGACCGGAGGGACGTCGGTGATCTGACCGATGCCCTGGCCCGATCCCCAGATGTCGCGCCACGCTTTCGATTTCATGTTGCCGCCGGACCCGAAGTTCATTTTGGATTTGTCGGCGGCGGGAAGATTGTCCGGGTCGAGCCCTGCGGCCGCGATCGACGGTCCCAGATAGTTGCCGTGCACGCCGGTGAACAGGTTGGTGTAGACGATGTCGTGCGCGGCATGCTGCGTCAGCGCGGACTTGTAGGCCTCGTCGGCATTGGCTTCCCGGGTCGCGATGAAGCGCGTGCCCATATAGGCGAGGTCGGCGCCGAGCGTCAGCGCGGAGGCGATGCCGAAACCGTCGCTGATCGCGCCCGACAGCAGGATCGCGCCGCCGAACCATTGCTTGACCTCGCGTACCAGCGCGAAGGGCGACAGCGTACCGGCATGTCCGCCGGCGCCGGCGCAGACCAGGATAAGGCCGTCGACGCCCTGCTCGGCGGCCTTGCGCGCGTGCTTGACGTTGATGACGTCGTGGAACACCAGCCCGCCATAGGAATGCGCTGCCTCGACGATCTCCGCCGGTGGCCGCAGCGAGGTGATGATGATGGGCGCCTTGTGCTTCACACAGGTCTCCATGTCCTTCATCAGCCGGTCGTTGGAGGCATGGCAGATCTGGTTGACCGCGTAGGGCGCGACCTTCTTGCCGGGATGGCGCGACTTGTATTCGCCGAGTTCGTCCTCGATCCGGCTCAACCATTCGTCGAGCTTCTCGACCGGACGGGCATTGAGGGCGGGAAAGGAGCCGACCACGCCCGCCTTGCACTGGGCGATCACCAACTCCGGCCCGGAGACGATGAAGAGAGGCGAGCCGACGACGGGCAGCTCGAGCGAGTTCTTGAGCAAGGCGGGCAATGCCATCGGATCCTCCTGACGACGCGCCGCGCCGGCCATTTCCGGCCGAAGGTGAGCGCCTCCATTGTCGATTGTCGCACCGGCGGTGATCTCCCGCCTCGCGTTTGATCCCCATTATAGAGTTGGACGGCGCGATCAGGATCGTTCAAGGTTGAACACCCGCATATTCAATTTTGAACGGAGCTGCCGGTGGACTGGGACCTCTGCAAGACCTTCGTGGCCGTGGCGGATACCGGCAGCTTCACCGCGGCGGCACGGCGGCTGCATGCCAGCCATCCGACGGTCAGCCGCAAGATCGCGGCTCTGGAGACGCAGCTTGGCACCAAGTTGCTGGCTCGCGCGGCCGAGGGCTTCGTGCTCACCGCTGCCGGCCGCACGCTGCGCGAGCATGCGGAGGCTATGGCCGCCGCCGCGCTGCGGGCCGAGGCCGCGGTCGGCGCAGGCGGGCGCAATGCGCGCGGCACGGTCAAGCTGTCGGTCGGGGCGACGCTGGCCTCGCACTGGCTGATGCCGCGGCTGCGCGCCTTTCTGAGCGCGCATGATTACATCCGGCTCGAGATCATCACGCATCCGTTTCCGGCCAGCGTGCGGCGCCGCGAAGCCGACGTGGTGCTGCGTCCGGTGGATAGCGGCGAGGAAAATCTGGTCGGCCGCAAGATCGGCCGCCTCGGCACCGGCTTCTATGCCTCGCGCGACTATGCCGCGGGCCGGTCCTTGCCGGAGCGCAGCGGCGAGTGGAAAGGGCACAGCATCGTCGGCTTTGCGGATCAGGACTCCAACGCGCAACTGGCCCGATGGAGCGACAGGATCACGCGCCAGGGCACGATCGTGATGCGCTGCTCGTCGCAAGGCGACATGCTGGCGGCAGTGCGCGCAGGGATCGGAATCTCCGCGCTGTCCTGCTTCGTCGCGGAAAGCTATCCCGACCTCGTGCGCGTCGCTCCGCGAAAGCTCGCCAGCGTGGCCGACCTTTGGCTGCTGGCTCATCCCGACCTCGTCGACCTGCCAGCGGTGCGGGCCGTGGTCGAATTCGTGGCGGAATGCGCCCGCGCCGATCGCGAGCGGTTGCGGGGCTAGGGCGATCCCGCCAGCACGCCTTCCCGCTTCTTCGCCGCGCGATAATAGCTCCACCACAAATGCGCCGCCGCGCCGCGCAGCGGACGCCAGGGCTCGGCAAGCGGTGCCATCTGCTTTTCCGTCGGGCGCGCCTTGAGGCCGAGGCCGATCCTGATGGCCTCCTGCACGGCGAGGTCGCCGGCCGGCCAGGCATCGCCATGGCCGAGGCAGAACAGCAGGTAGACGTCCGCGGTCCAGGGCCCGATGCCGGGTAGCGCGACCAGCGTGTGATGCGCGGCGTCGGCGTCTTCCTCGGCGAGCACGTCGAGGTTCAGCCGCTGCGCACCGATCTCGCGCGCGAGATGCTTGAGCGTCTTGATCTTGGCAGCCGATAGACCGAGTCGCCCCAGCCGGTCGGTGCGGGCACGGCGCACCGCCTCATGGTCGAACGGATCGAACGCCGCCGACAGCCGCCCCCAGATCGCGGCGGCGCTGGCGGTGGAAAGTTGCTGTCCGCAGACGATGTGCGCGAGCCCCGCAAAGCCCGGCTCGCGCCGCCGCAGCGCCGGCATGCCCGCGATCTCGAGCACGGGCTTCAGGCGCGGATCGCGCTTGATCAGCGCCTGGATGGCCTCTTCGAGATCGGACTGGGTTTCGAGGTGAATGGTCATGGTGTTCCAGACTCGTCATGCGCGGGCTTGCCGTCTCTGCTAAAGCTCCACCGGCCCAATACCGCGAAGCCCGCCGAAGCCTTCGGCGTAGGCGGGACCCGCGCATCCATCTCCTATTGTAACAGAGTCTTGGAGGATGGATTGCCGGGTCAAGCCCGGCATTGACGAGCCTTGCGAGAATCGATGCCACCCGTTTTCCGATTTGCCCCGAGCCCGAACGGCCATCTGCATCTCGGCCACGCCTATTCGGCGCTGCTCAACTTTGATCGCGCGCGCGAGAGCGGCGGGCGGCTCTTGTTGCGGATCGAGGATATCGACGCGATGCGCTGCCGGCCGGAATTCGAGGCGGCGATCTACGAGGATCTCGCCTGGCTCGGGATTGCCTGGGAGACGCCGGTGCGGCGGCAATCCGAGCATCTGTCCGATTATGGCGCAGCGCTGGACAAGCTCTCTGCGCTCGGCCTCGTCTATCCCGCGTTTGAAAGCCGGGCCGAGATCGCAAGGCTGGTGGCAGCGCGCGAGGCCGGCGGGCTGTGGCCGCGCGATCCCGATGGCGCGCCGCTCTATCCGGGTGACGCCAAGTCACTGCCGGCCGGCGCGCGGGCGCAGCTGATCGCCTCCGGCGCGCCCTATGCGCTGCGGCTCGACATGGCAGCCGCCTGCCGCCGCATCGACGGCCTGAGCTGGAAGGAATTGGGCGAGGGGCCTGACGGCGAGCATGGTGCCGTCGCCGCGCGGCCGGAGGCCTGGGGCGATGTCATTCTGGCCCGCAAGGAGACGCCGACCAGCTACCATTTGTCCGTGGTGATCGACGATGCGATCCAGGGCGTCAGCGAAATCGTGCGGGGCCAGGACCTGTTTCACGCCACCGCGGTGCACCGCCTGCTCCAGATCCTGCTCGGACTGCCCGAGCCCGCCTACCGTCATCACCGCCTGATTCGCGACGAGGCGGGACGGAAGCTGTCGAAATCGAGTCGGTCGACCGGACTGCGCGAATTGCGCGCGGCCGGCATCACACCCGCCGGTATCCGCCAGCTGGTGGGATTAGGTTAAGTTTCTCTGGGGGTTAGCAAAACGCCGCCGTGACTCCGGGCGTTCCTCCGTGCCATGCTCGGCCAGCACGGGGTTCGAAGAGGGTACTTCGAAGGGGATCTATGGCGGCGAAAACGCGCCCAGTGCGCACCACGCGGACGTCCAGGCGACCGCCCCGAAAGCGGTCCGTGGCGGCCGGCCGGCCGCGCAAGCGCAGCAGCAAGGCAGTCACGCCTGGTATGGTCCAGGCGGCGCTCGCCGCCTTTGCTCATGAGGTCCGTACCCCCCTGACCGGCATTCTGGCGATCAGCGACCTGCTGGCGACTTCCGATCTCGGCGAACGGGAGCGGCGTTGGGCCGATACCATCAAGGCCGGCGCCGAGCATCTGGCGAGCCTTGCCACGCTGTTCGTGGATGCCGCCAGGACGGGAAAGAGCGCAGGGAAGGGCGCCAACGCGCTTCGCCAGGACCTGTTCGATCTGCGAGCGCTTGCCCGCAGCGCCGGCGATTCGCTGGCCGGCCGCGCCGCAGCCAAAGGTCTCCAGGCCGAGGTCCAGATCTCCGAAAAGCTCCCCGGGCTCGTGGTCGGGGATCCGGTCCGCCTGCGCGCCGCGCTCGAGAACCTGATCGACAATGCCGTGAAATTCACCGACCAAGGCCGCGTGGCGCTCGCCGTCGGGCCGTGGCGCCCCGCCAAGGGTAAAGCGAAGGGCAAAGGCAAGGGCCGGGTCGGCGTCGCCTTCTCCGTCTCGGATAGCGGCATCGGCCTGACCATGGCTGAGATCAAGCGGCTGTTCCGCCCGTTCACCCAGGCCAATGTCACTATCGCCGCCCGCTTCGGCGGCGCCGGCCTCGGGCTCTCCTCGGTCAAGCAATTGGCGCGGGCGATGGGCGGCGACATCACCGTCGCACCGCGCCGCGGCGGCGGCGCCACCTTCACCCTGACAGTGTCGCTGGATGCCGCGGGATCGGGCAAGGCCCGCAAGGCGAACGACGGCAGCGAGCCGGAGGCGGTGGCCGCACTTCGCGTGCTCAGCGTCGAGGACAATCCGTTCGGCCGCGTCGTGCTCAACACCATCCTGACCGAGCTCGGGCATCATGCCGAGTTCATCGGGCGCGGCGAGGATGCCGTGAACCGGCTGGACCAGGGCGCGTTCGACGCGGTGCTGATGGACATGGTGTTGCCCGGCATCGACGGCATCGATGCCATCCGGCGGATCCGCGCGCTGCCGACGCCGCTCGCTCGGATCCCGATCATCGGCGTCTCCGGCCGCGGCGAGGACGAAGCCGCCTCGCGCGAGGCCGGTGCCGACGCCTTCCTGGTCAAACCTGTGTCTCCGCGGGCTTTAGCGACTGCGCTGCTTGAAGCGACACGCCGTGAGGAAGCCGCGACTTGATGATCGCGGCGTTGAGCTCGCCGCCGTAAACGAAGATCGCGGCGATGAAGTACAGAAACACCAGCGCGATGATGACCGAGGCAAGCCCCGCATACATGGTCACGTAATTGTTGGCGAAGCGCGCCAGATATTGTCCGAACACGATGCTCGAGATCAGCGATGCCACGATGGTGAAGACGATGCCCGGCAGGATCTGGAGGAAACTGCGGCGCCCCGCCGGCAGCCAGGCGTGCAGGATGAGCAGCGCCACCACCAGCGCGCCGATGGAGATGCCGTAGCGCACCCAGGTAAGAATGCTTACGTTGGATTCGACGAACAGGGGAATGTGGCGCCGCGCCGCCTCGATGATGAGCGGGCCGAGCACGATCAGGAACGCCATGGCAAGGGCAGTGAAGGCCGCGATGATCGTATAGGCAATCGATTCCAGCCGGAGCCAGTACCAGCTCCGCATCTCGACCACCGCATAGGCGCGGTTGAGTGCGACCCGCAGCGCCTCGACGCCGTTGGAGGCGAAATAGACCGACAGCGCCGCGCCGATGGTGAGCAGTCCGGTCCGGGTCGTCGTCAGCACGTCATGGACCTCGCCCGAGATCGAATCGGCGACCTG
>JAEYTQ010000359.1 GCA_023433965.1 Pseudomonadota bacterium
ATCGGCTATTCGCGGGCTGCGGCCAAGCGCGGGCCCGGCTTTGCGATCCAGGCGCTGGCCGCGGTCGCGCTGTGGGTGGGAGCGCTGGGGGCGGTGGTGCTGCGGATGGTCTGAGAGATTAGTGTGAGCCGTCATTCCGGCCCGGTCCGCAGGACCGAACCCGGAATCTCGAGGTTCTCAGGCGCGCGATTTGCGCACCATAGTTCGATGCTTTGCATCGCCCCGGAAGGACGCCACGCGTCACTTCGTCAGCGGGCAGCCGCTTTCCTTCGCGGTGAAGAAGGCCTTGTCGCCGGGGACGGTGGCGAGCAGCTTGTAATAGTCCCACGACTTCTTCGACTCCGAGGGCTTCTTGACCTCGAACAGATACATGTCGTGGACCATGCGGCCGTTCTCGAGCACCTTGCCGCCTTGCGCGAAGTCGTCGTCGACCGGCAGCTCCTTCAGCTTCTTGGCGACCGCATCGGGGTCCTTGGTGCCGGCGGCCTTGACCGCCTTCAGATAGCTCAGCGTTGCCGAATAGGTGCCGGCCTGGATCATGTTCGGCATTCGGCCGGTGCGCTTGAGGAAGCGTTCGCCGAGATTGCGGCTCTTGTCGTTGACGTCCCAGTAATATCCTTCCGTCAGCACCAGCCCTTGCGCGGCCTGCAGGCCGAGGCCATGCACTTCGGCAAGCGTCATCAACAGGCCCGCGAGCTTCTGGCCGCCGGAGACGATGCCGAACTCGGACGCCTGCTTGATCGAGTTGGTGGTGTCGAGACCGGCATTGGCGAGGCCCACGATCTTAGCCTTCGAGCTCTGCGCCTGCAGCAGGAAGGAGGAGAAGTCCGAGGAGTTGAGCGGCACGCGGACCGAGCCGACGACCTTGCCGCCATTGGCGGCAACGATCTCGCTGGTGTCCTTCTCCAGCGCGTAGCCGAAGGCGTAATCGGCCGTGAGGAAGAACCAGGTGTCGCCGCCGGCCTTGGTCAGCGCACCGCCGGTGCCGACGCCGAGCGCGCGGGTGTCGTAGGCCCAGTGGAAGCCGTAGGGCTGGCAGGCGGCGCCCGTCAGCCGCGAGGTCGCCGCGCCGACGACGATGTCGATCTTCTTCTTCTCCTTCGAGAGCTCATGGATCGCGAGCGCGACCGAGGAGGTCGTCAGCTCCGTGATCATGTCGACGTTCTCGACGTCGTACCAGCGCCGCGCGATCGAGCTGGCGAGGTCGGGCTTGTTCTGGTGGTCGGCGGTGACGAGCTCGATCTTCTGGCCCAGCACTTCGCCGCCGAAATCCTCGATCGCCATCCTGGCCGCCTCGACCGACCATTTGCCGCCGTAATCGGCATAGACGCCGGACTGGTCGTTGAGGATGCCGATCTTGACGCCTTGCGCGGCCGCCGGCGCGACGAGCAATACGGCCGAGGCCGCTGCGGCCAAAAGTACGGATTTCATCAGTTATCTCCCAGCAGTTTTCTGTGTTGTGAAATCGCGCGGATAGTAGTGAAGAACCCCGCGTGTGCACATCCGTTTCGGCGTAGGTCGTCAGTATGGAAGGTATGCACCACAATCTACGCCGTCGTCCCGAATCGCGCGGGGACGACAGCATGGAGGCAGAGGCGCTGTCGGCCGCCTTCGACCGAGATTTAAGAAGCCGCCACCTCCGGCTTCTTCCCCTGGTTCCGCCCTTCCGCCAGGTTCCGCACCACCACGTAGAAGATCGGTGTGAACAGGAGCCCGAACAGGGTGACGCCGATCATGCCAAAGAACACGGCGACGCCGACGGCCTGGCGCATCTCGGAGCCGGAGCCGGTCGAGATCACCAGCGGCAGCACGCCGAGAATGAAGGCGAAGGAGGTCATCAAGATCGGCCGCAGCCGCAGGCGGCAGGCCTCGATCACGGCTTCCAGCCGCGGCTTGCCCTCGTGCTCGATGTCGCGCGCGAATTCGACGATCAGGATGGCGTTCTTCGCCGCCAGTCCCACCAGCACGACGAATCCGATCTGAGTGAGGATGTTGACGTCCTGGCCCATGATGCGGACGCCGACGGTGGCAGCCAGCAGGCACATCGGCACGATCAGGATCACCGCGAACGGCAGCGTCCAGCTGCCATATTGCGCGGCGAGCACGAGATAAACGAACAGCACGCAGATCGGGAACACGTAGAGGCCGGCATTGCCGCCAGTGACCTGCTGATAGGACAGGTCCGTCCATTCGAAGGTAAAGCCGCTCGGCAGTGTGTCGTTCGCGAGCTGCTTGATGGCGTCGAGTGCCGTGGTCGAGCTGACGCCCGGGGCCGGCTCGCCCTGGAGCTCGGACGCGGCGTAGAGATTATAGCGCGCCACGCGGTCGGGACCCGAGACGTCCTTGAACTCGACCACGCTGCCGAGCATCACCATGTCGCCGGAGGCGTTGCGCGTGCGCAGGCGCGCGAGATCGCTCGGCTCTTTCCGGAACGGGAAGTCGGCCTGCGCGGTGACGTGGTAGGTACGGCCGAACAGGTTGAAGTCGTTGACATAGGTCGAGCCGAAGTAATTCTGGATCGTGTCGTTGATGCCAGCGATCGGCACGCCCAGCTTCTGCGCCTTGGTGCGATCGATGTCGACGAAGAGCTGCGGCGTGTTGGCCGCGAACGGCGAGAACACCGAGGGAGCGAGCAGCAGGGGCGATTTGCGCGCCGCGGCGACCAGTTCGTCGGTCGCGGCGGCGAGCATTTCGGGCCCGCGACCCTGGCGGTCCTGGATGCGGATGGCGAAGCCGCCGCCGGTGCCGATGCCGGGCACGGCCGGCGGCGGAATCACGATGATGAACGCGTCCTGGATCGCGGACAGTCGCTTGCGCAGCTCGACCGTGATGGCGTTCGCGGACAATCCCTTCTTGATCCGCGCCTCCGGCTCGTCGAACACCGGGAACAGCGCCGCCGCGTTACCGGCCTGCGTGCGCGTCGCGCCGGAGAAGCCGGCAAAGGCCGCAACGCGGACGATGCCGGGCGTATCCAGCGCAATCCGCTCGATCTCGCGCACGACCTCGGTGGTGCGTGCCAGCGAGGCTGCCCCGGGCAGTTGCACGGAGACGATGACGTAGCCGCGATCCTGCGCGGGGATGAATCCTTGCGGCGTGGTCACGATCAGCCAGCCGGCGCTGCCGATCAGCACGACATAGATCAGGAGCATCACCACCGAATGCCGGATGACGAAATCGGCGAGCCCGGCATAGCCGTGCGCAAGCCGGTCGAACACGCGGTTGAACACGCCCGTAAAGGCATTCCACGCCCGTGCGATGACGTTCCAGCTCGCCGGCGGCCGCTTTTCTTCATGCGGTGTGAGGATCTGCGAGGCCAGTGCCGGCGACAGGGTCAGCGAGCAGAAGCAGGAGATCGCGGTCGCAACGGCAATGGTGACGGCGAATTGCTGGAAGAACTGGCCGGAGATGCCGCCAAGAAACGCGGTCGGCACGAACACCGCGCACAAGACCAGCGCGATCGAGACCAGCGCCCCGCCGACCTCTTCCATGGTTTTCAGCGCGGCGTCGCGCCGGCTCATGCCGTGTTCGAGGTGGCGCTCGACATTCTCGACCACCACGATGGCGTCGTCGACGACGATGCCGACGGCGAGAACGAGGCCGAACAGCGTGAGATTGTTGATCGAGAAGCCCAGCGCCGCCATCACTGCGAAAGTGCCGACCAAGGACACGGGAATCGCGATGATCGGAATGATCGCGGGTCGCCATCCCTGCAAGAACACCAGCACGACGATGACCACGAGCAGCATGGCCTCGTAGATGGTCTTGATCAGCTCGTGGACGGACTGGGCGATGAACTCGGTCGGATTGTAGCCGATATTGTAGTCGAGGCCCTTCGGGAAGCTCTCCTTCAGCCGCGCCATGGTGTCGGTGATGTTCTTCGCGGTGGCGAGCGCGTTCGATCCCGGCCGCTGCGTCACCAGCATGGCGACCGCCGATTTACGCAGCAGGAAGCTGTTGGTGGTGTAGGAGAGCGCACCGAGCTCGATGCGCGCGACGTCGCGCAAGCGCACGACGCGGCCGTCGGAGCCGGCCTTGATCAGGATATCCTCGAATTGCTTCTGGTCCTTCAGCCGCCCCGTGAACGTCAGGTTCGGCTGGAAGGCGCGGTCGGCGATCGGCGGCTCGGCGATCTGGCCGCCCGCGATCTGCACGTTCTGGGCGCGGATCGCCGCCAGTACCTCGGCCGAGGTCAGGCCGAGATTGGCGATGCGGTCGGGATCGAGCCACAGCCGCATCGAATAGTCGCGGGCGCCGAAGATCTGGATGTCGCCGACGCCGTCGAGGCGCAGCAGC
>JAEYTQ010000365.1 GCA_023433965.1 Pseudomonadota bacterium
CGACGGGACGCGCGCGTTCTCCAAGCGCTTCTCCGAGCGCATGAAGAACAAGGCGATGCCTTCGATGGTGCAGGCCGGCGTCTACTCGGGCCTGCTGCACTATTTCAAGGCGCTGGAGGCGATGGGCAGCAATCCGCATGACGGGGCCAAGGTGGTCGCCAAGATGAAGGAGATGCCGACGGATGACGCGCTGTTCGGCAAGGGAACGATCCGCGCGGACGGCCGCAAGCTTCATCCCGCCTATCTGTTCGAGGTCAAGAAGCCCGAGGAATCCAAGGGGCCTTGGGATTATTACAAGCTGATCGGCTCGACACCCGGCGACCAGGCCTTCCGGCCGCTGTCGGAAAGCGCCTGTCCGCTGGTGAAGAAGTAACGGTGAACGATGCAGGCCGACGCGCAACGGCGCCGGCCTGTTGTTGAGGAATAGAAGGGACCGGGTGCGGGATCGATGCAGGCTCTCTACGCTCAGCTACTGGTGGGACTGATCAACGGCTCGTTCTACGCGCTGCTCAGTCTCGGGCTTGCCGTGATCTTCGGCATGCTCAACATCATCAATTTCGCCCATGGCGCGCTCTACATGATGGGCGCCTTCGTCGCCTACTTCCTGTTGAACCTCGGCGGCATCAACTATTGGTGGGCGCTGTCGCTGGCGCCCATCATCGTCGGCATCTTCGGGATGATCCTGGAGCGGACCATGCTGCAATGGTTGACCGGGCTGGATCACCTGTATGGCCTGCTTCTGACCTTCGGCATCGCGCTGATCGTGCAGGGCGTCTTCCAGAACTATTTCGGCTCCTCCGGCCTGCCTTACGCGATTCCTGATCAGCTCAAGGGCGGCATGAATCTCGGCTTCATGTTCCTGCCGATCTACCGCGGCTGGGTCGTGGTGTTCTCGCTGGTGGTGTGTTTGGCGACCTGGTTCCTGATCGAGAAGACGCAGCTCGGGGCCTACCTGCGCGCCGCCACTGAAAATCCGACCCTGGTGCGCGCCTTCGGCATCAACGTGCCGCGCATGATCACACTGACCTACGGCCTTGGCGTCGGCCTCGCCGCGCTCGCCGGCGTGCTCTCCGCGCCGATCAACCAGGTGCGGCCCCTGATGGGCGCCGACCTCATCATCGTCGTGTTCGCGGTGGTCGTGATCGGCGGCATGGGTTCGATCATGGGCTCCATCATCACGGGCTTCGCGCTCGGGGTGATCGAGGGCCTGACCAAGTATTTCTACCCCGAGGCCTCCAACACCGTCGTGTTCGTGCTGATGGTGCTGGTGCTCCTGGTGAAGCCAACGGGATTGACGGGAAGGGCAGCCTGAGATGACAACCCTGACGGACGACACGCTGCCGGCAACCCCGCGCGCGATGCGCGACGAGATGATCGTGTTCGTGCTGATGGCGCTGCTGCTGGCCGCGGTACCGTTCACCGGCGTCTACCCGTTCTTCGTGATGCAGGCGCTGTGCTTTGCGCTGCTCGCCTGCGCCTTCAACCTCTTGATCGGCTATGGCGGCCTGCTGTCGTTCGGCCACGCGATGTTCTTGGGGACAGCCGGCTATTGCAGCGCCCATGCGTTGAAAGTGTGGGCCCTGCCGCCCGAGCTGGGCATTCTGGTCGGCGTCGCCGCGGCGTTCGTGCTCTCGATCATCACGGGTTACATCTCGATCCGCCGCCAGGGCATCTATTTTTCGATGATCACGCTGGCGCTGTCGCAGCTCCTGTACTTCATTTATCTCCAGGCGCCGTTCACCCATGGTGAGGACGGCATCCAGGGCATACCTCAGGGGCAGATGTTCGGCGTCCTCGATCTCTCCAAGCCCACGGTGCTGTATTATGTGGTGCTGGCTGGCTTCCTCGCCGGCTTCCTCCTGATCTTCCGCATCATCAACTCGCCGTTCGGCGAAGTCCTGAAGGCGATCCGCGAGAACGAGCCGAGGGCGATCTCGCTCGGCTACCGCACCGACCAGTACAAGTTCCTGGCCTTCGTGCTCTCGGGCACGCTGGCCGGCTTGGCCGGCTCGCTGAAAGTGTTCGTGGCCCAGAACGCCTCGCTCACCGACGTGCACTGGACGATGTCGGGCGAGGTCGTGCTGATGACGCTGGTCGGCGGTCTCGGAACCATCTTCGGTCCCGTGGTCGGCGCGTTCGTGATCATCGCCATGCAGCAATATCTGGCGGGCTTCGGCCAGTGGGTGACGGTGATCCAGGGTGCGATCTTCGTGATCTGCGTGCTCACCTTCCGCCGCGGCGTCGTCGGAGAAATCGCGCATTACTTCCGGCGGTCTCTCTAAATATCTGACCTTGCTTCAATTTTCCTGGCGCTGAAAGCGGTGGATGACCCGGCTCCGCGGGCGTGAGATGGCACGCGCGCGGATCGAAAATGGTTTATGACAGTTTTGTGACGGCCCCTTGGGGCCTGGCCATTTCCAACCGGTAGCCTATCTCCATGATGCGATGGTTTCGTGCGTTCCTGCCCAAGGAAGAACGCTTTTTCGACCTGTTCGATCGGCATGCCCAGACCGTGATCCAGGGCGCGATCGCGCTCCAGGGCATGCTCAATGGGGGCGAGGAGACGCCGGTCTACTGCCAGCGCGTCAACCAGTTCGAGAACGACGCCGATAACATCACCCGTGAGGTGCTGACGGCGGTGCGCCGCACCTTCATTACCCCGTTCGATCGCGGCGACATCAAGAACCTCATCACGTCGCTGGACGATGCCATCGACCAGATGCAGCAGACCGCCAAGGCGGTCATGCTGTTCGAGGTTCGCAGCTTCGAGCCGCCCATGCGCGAGATCGGCGCACTCCTGATCGAGTGCGCCAATCTGGTCGGGCGTGCGTTGCCGCTGATGCAGTCGATCGGCCCGAACGTTGCCATGCTGACGGCGATCACCGAAGAGCTCGGCAAGCTGGAGGGCCGTGTCGACGACCTCCATGACATCGGGCTGAAGGAGCTGTTCCTCAAGCATCGCGAGGGCAATGCGATGGACTTCATCGTCGGCGTCGAAATCTACGACCATCTCGAAAAGGTCGCCGACCGCTTCGACGACGTCGCCAACGAGATCAACAGCATCGTCATCGAGCAAGTTTAGGGCGGTTGCCGTGGATGCTGCGTTGGGTCTTCCCATCCTGGTCGGCTTGATCGCCGTCGCGCTACTGTTCGACTTCCTGAACGGCCTGCACGACGCCGCCAATTCGATCGCGACCATCGTCTCGACCCGGGTGCTGCGGCCGCAATTCGCGGTGTTCTGGGCCGCTTTCTTCAATTTCATCGCCTTCATGGTGTTCGGCCTGCACGTCGCCCATACCATCGGCACCGGCATCATCGATCCTGCGGTGGTCGACTCCCAGGTGATCTTCGCCGCGCTCGTCGGCGCCATCGTCTGGAACCTGGTGACCTGGGCGCTCGGCATCCCGTCCTCGTCGTCGCACGCCTTGATCGGCGGCCTCGTCGGCGGCGGCATGGCCAAGGCGGGGATCTCGGCGGCGGTGTGGAGCGGCCTGTCCAAGACGGTGCTGGCGATCGTGCTGTCGCCGCTGGTCGGCTTCCTGCTGGCGATGATGCTGGTGGCGATCGTGTCCTGGGCCGCGGTCCGCTCGACGCCGTTCGCGGTCGATCGCGCCTTCCGCATCCTGCAATTCGCTTCAGCCTCGCTCTATTCGCTCGGCCATGGCGGCAACGACGCGCAGAAGACGATGGGCATCATCGCGGTGCTGCTCTATTCGCACGGCCACCTCGGCAGCGAGTTTTCGGTGCCGTTCTGGGTGGTGCTGTCCTGCCAGGCCGCGATGGCGCTGGGTACGCTGATGGGCGGCTGGCGCATCGTTCGCACCATGGGCCTGCGCATCACGAAATTGACGCCGATGCAGGGCTTCTGCGCCGAGACGGGGGGCGCCGTGACCCTGTTCATGGCCACCTATCTCGGGGTTCCCGTCTCGACCACCCACACCATCACCGGTGCCATCGTCGGCGTCGGGGCTGCACGCCGTGTCTCTGCGGTGCGCTGGAACGTCGCCAGCTCCATCGTGTATGCCTGGGTGATCACGATCCCGGCCTCGGCCATCGTCGCGGCGTTGACCTGGTGGGCGGTCCAGATCTTCAAGTGACGAGCTTCAGCCCGACGATGCCGGCGACGATCAGGCCGATGCTGGCGAGGCGGAGGGCCGTGGCCGGCTCGCCGAACAGGAAGATGCCGAGCGTCGCGGTGCCGACCGCACCGATGCCGGTCCAGACCGCATAGGCGGTTCCGACGGGCAGGGATTTGAGCGCAAGTCCGAGCAGGATGACGCTGCCGGCCATGGCCGCGAGCGTGACGATGGACGGAACGAGTTTGGTGAAGCCCTCGGTGTATTTCAGCCCGATCGCCCAGACGATCTCGAGAAGACCGGCGACGAACAGGATGCTCCAGGCCATGACGACCCTCCATTCAAGGCAGGGTCGTCCCCGCGGCTGATGTGCTGATGAGGGGGAGGCCGTCCTCCCAAGGCACCGATATGGGGCTGGCCGGAAGTCTTCGCAATCACCAAATGAGGCTTGATCAGGCCCGGTTTCCCTGCCACACGCTCCCGCCATGTCCGACATTGCCGCCCATACAGCCGAATCGCCGGCCCGTTCCCCGCTTGCCGCTGAAGTGGCGCGGCGGCGGACCTTTGCGATCATCTCCCATCCCGACGCCGGCAAGACCACGCTGACCGAGAAGCTGCTGCTGTTCGGCGGCGCCATCAATCTCGCCGGCCAGGTCAAGGCCAAGGGCGAGCGGCGCAACACCCGTTCGGACTGGATGAAGATCGAGCGCGAGCGCGGCATCTCGGTCGTCACCTCGGTAATGACCTTCGAATTCGAAGGTCTCGTCTTCAACCTCCTGGACACGCCGGGCCACGAAGACTTTTCCGAAGACACCTATCGCACGCTGACGGCGGTCGACTCCGCGGTGATGGTGATCGACGCCGCCAAGGGCATCGAGGCGCGCACGCGCAAGCTGTTCGAGGTGTGCCGTCTGCGCGACATCCCGATCATCACCTTCATCAACAAGATGGACCGCGAGAGCCGCGACGTGTTCGAGCTGCTCGACGAGATCGAGAAGACGCTGGCGCTCGACACCACGCCGATGACCTGGCCGGTCGGCCGCGGCCGCGACTTCCTCGGCACCTACGACGTCGTCAATGGCGGCGTGCGCCTGCTCGAAGGCGGCGGCGCCAAGACCGGCGCGGCGCAGCAGA
>JAEYTQ010000552.1 GCA_023433965.1 Pseudomonadota bacterium
ACCTCCGACCCCTAGTCTCCCAGACTAGTGCGCTAACCGGGCTGCGCCACGCTCCGAACGTCGTTCCATTAGCTAGGATCGCCGCTTTGCGCAAGGCGAGGCCGCAGCATTTTGGTGCGACCGGCCCCACGGCCCCGGAACTGCCCGCAAAGCCGGCCGGTTGCGGCCCCTATCCGTCCTTCAGCGCCTGGTCCAGCATCTCGCGGCAGGCGACGAGGTCGGCGAGCGCCCGCCCCAGGCGCTCCCGGTCGAGCGCGCTGGGGCCGGCGGGCGCGACGGGCGCGCCGCCCTTGCGGAAGGTGGTGAGGATCTCCTCGTCGTCGATCTCGCTGAAGCGGAAGTCGATGCCTTCTTCCTCATCGCCCTGGAAGTCGTCATCGTCGGTGTCGGTGACGCCCTTGATGGGGGCCTCGTCCTCGGGCTCCATCAGGCTCGCGCCGATGGCGTCCTCGATGGCGCCGAAGGAGACGGCGGCCGCGCTGTCCGCGAGGCCCTGCACCGATTTGACGCCGTGCTCCTTCAGGATCCGCTGCACGCCGCGGATGGTGTAGCCCTCGCCGTAGAGCAGGCGGCGGATGCCCTTGAGCAGGTCGACGTCGTCGGGGCGGTAATAGCGGCGGCCGCCGCTGCGCTTCATCGGCTTGATCTGCGAGAAGCGGGTCTCCCAGAACCGCAGCACGTGCTGCGGAATGTCGAGTTCCTGCGCTACTTCGCTGATGGTTCGGAACGCATCCGGCGCCTTGTCCAAAGGCCAGTCCTTTCCGAAAGACGGTTAAGCCTCTTGTTCAACCTTGGTGGCGTCGCCATTGGTGCGGTGCTGGGCGTTGATGCGCTGCTTCAGGATCGCCGACGGCTTAAACACCATGACGCGGCGCGGCGAGATCGGCACCTCGGTGCCGGTCTTGGGATTGCGGCCGATACGCTGCCCCTTCTTGCGCACCATGAAGGAGCCGAACGAGGACAGTTTCACCGTTTCGCCCTTCTCCAGGCAGTCGGTGATCTCCTTCAGCACGAGTTCCACGAAGGCGGACGATTCCGTGCGCGACAGCCCCACCTTCTGGTAGACGGCTTCGCACAGATCAACTCGCGTCACGGTTTTGCTGGTCTCGGTCATCGCCCTGCCCCACATCACGGCGAACAATTGTCGTCTGAAATTATGAGCTTACGATACGATGGTCAACAGTGCTCAGCAATGCCGGCGCAGCGATAATCGCGGCTGAATTCGGCAGAATTTTATCGACTGTTGCTACCAGCGCACCATCGCCGAGCCCCAGGTGAAGCCGCCGCCCATGGCCTCCAGGAGCACCATGTCGCCTTTCTTGATGCGGCCGTCCTTACGCGCAACTGAGAGCGCCAGCGGGATCGACGCCGCGGAGGTATTGCCGTGACGGTCCACCGTCAGCACCACCTTCTCGGGCGCGATGTGCAGCTTGTGCGCGGAGGCGTCGATGATTCGCTTGTTGGCCTGGTGCGGTACGAACCAATCGATACCGTTCGCGTCGAGCCCGGTCGCCTTGAAGGCGTCGACGATCACGTCGGTGATCATGCCGACCGCGTGCTTGAACACCTCGCGGCCCTCCATGCGCAGATGGCCGACGGTCTGGGTCGAGGACGGGCCGCCGTCGACGAACAGCTTGGCCTTGTGGCGGCCGTCGGAGCGCAGATGCGTCGTGACGACGCCACGGTCGGTGGCGGCATTGCCCGGCTGCTCCTGCGCCTCCAGCACCACCGCGCCGGCGCCGTCGCCGAACAGCACGCAGGTGCCGCGGTCGTTCCAGTCGAGGATGCGCGAGAAGGTCTCGGCGCCGATCACCAGCGCGCGCTTGTAGGCGCCGGTGCGCAGGAAATTGTCGGCGGTGGCGAGCGCGAACACGAAGCCCGAGCACACCGCCTGCAGGTCGAAGGCCGCGCCGTGATTGATGCCGAGCCCGTGCTGCACGGCGACCGCGGTTGCGGGAAACGTGTTGTCCGGCGTTGAGGTCGCCAGCACGATCAGCTCGATCGATTGCGCGTCCACGCCGGCATCGTTGAGCGCGGCCTGCGCCGCCTTGATCGCCAGATGCGAGGTGAACTCGCCCTCGGCCGCAATGTGCCGCTCGCGAATGCCGGTGCGCTGCACGATCCACTCGTCGGAGGTGTCGATGCGCGCCGCCAATTGGGCGTTGGTCACCACCTGCTCCGGCAGATAAGAGCCGCAGCCGAGCACGACCGAACGAATTTGAGTCACGAAACAGCCTCCTGCGCGGCCTGCACGGAACTGAGTGCACCACCCTCGCGGTTGAGCATCTGATTGATCTTGTTCAGGAGATCGTAGTGAGCCATCTCATAGCCAACATCGATCGCATAGGCAAAGCCTTCGGCGTTGGTTCCGCCGTGGCTCTTGACCACCACCCCGTTCAGTCCCAGCAGCACGCCGCCATTGGACTTGTTGGGGTCCATCTTGTCGCGCAGGACCTGGAAGGCGCCGCGCGCGAAGACATAGCCGAGCTTGGACATCCAGCTCCGCCGCATCTCCTGACGCAGCAATTCCGCCATCTGCCGCGCGGTTCCCTCGGCGGCCTTGAGCGCGATGTTGCCGCTGAATCCTTCGGTCACGATGACGTCGGCCAGTCCCTTGCCGATGCCGTCGCCCTCGACGAAGCCGATATAGTCGAGCTCCGGCAGGTTCCTCGCCCGCAGGATCTCGCTGGCCTCGCGGATTTCCTCGTGGCCCTTGATCTCCTCGGCGCCGATATTGAGCAGCCCGACGGTCGGCCTCTTCTTGTTGAACAACACGCTGGCCTTGGCCGCGCCCATCACTGCCATCGAGACCAGATGATGAGCATCGCCGCCGAGGGTGGCGCCGAGGTCCAGCACGACGGATTTGCCGCGCATGGTCGGCCAGATCGCCGAGATGGCCGGGCGGTCGATGCCCGGCAGGGTGCGCAGGTGGAAGCGGGCCATCGCCATCAGCGCGCCGGTGTTGCCGGCGGAGATCGCCACATCCGCCTCACCCTTCTTGACCGCATCGATCGCGAGCCACATCGAGGAGGTCTTGCGCCCGCGCCGCAGCGCCTGGCTCGGCTTGTCCTCCATGCTGACGGCGACGTCGGTATGGACGATCGTGGCGGCGGCTTTCAGCTTCGGGTGCTTGTCGAGCTCGGGCTCGATCTTGCTGCGATCCCCGACCAGCAGGAACTCGCTGTCACGATGCCGGCCCAGCGAGATGGCGGCGCCGGGAATGACCACGGCGGGGCCGACATCGCCCCCCATGGCGTCCAGCGCGATGCGAACCTTGCTTGGCATGAAAGTCCTGGAAACCTGGTCTGGTGCGGTCTTGGATCAGCGGGGCCGCACAATGGGTTCGCCACGGAGATGGCGAGCGGCCAAGCGCCACGCCGCACCCGAACCGGGGCGCGACAATAGCGTTTTGTACCCCCGAAACAACCTCTTGCCCCCAGCCTTTTGCACTCGGGGCGATCCAGCGACCAGCGGATGGAATGGCAAGAAACGCATTGCTATCAATCAGATATCGCCGCGCTTCAAACCATCCTTGCAGACGCCTCATGTCGCGCCCCAAGCCATTGGGGCGGAGATGCCTGGGTTATTCGCTCTTTTTCCCGTCCTGCAGCGCCTTCAGTGCTGCGAAGGGGTGGTCGTCCGGATCGAGCGCGGTGACCTCCGCCTCGAACACGGCACCCGCCTTGCGGGGATAGGGATCGATCGCCAGGAACAGCGCGTCGGTGGCGAGTCGCCCGAGATCGATGATGCCACCCGCGATTGGCTCCGGAGGGTCGGCGACCTCCGGCGGCGCCTCGTCGTCCTGCCCCTCCTCGATCAGGTCGGCGAGCCGCCGTGCCTCAGCCTCGGGGGCGAACGTCAGGTCCACCTCCTCCTCGATCTCGCTCTCGATCGGGTCCAGCGTGACGACGCAGGTCTGGCCGATCCGGCCGCGAACGAGCCCGGTGACCTGGACCCGCCCGCCGCTTTTCGGCACGACGTCGAAGCTGGCATGCATCGACAAGACCTCCCGCAGGCCTGCGATTTCGGCCATGGCCTGCCGCTCGGCCGCGGAGGCTTCGAGCTCGCGATGCAGCCCGGCTTCGGGGATCTGCGCAACGATGACGGGTGCCCGCCAGGGATCGGGCGTGGATCCGGTGCTCGGTCGGCTCATGGCGTGACATCCTCGGAGCGTGCTGGAGGAAACTTGAAGGAGGTGCGCAACAGCGCCGCCTCGTCGGTCCGGCCGAGAGCGGCCTCACAAGCCCTGGCATAGGCCGCGAGCCGCTTTGCCCGGTCCAGGCCGGTCCCGTTCAAGATATTCTTGCAGATCGCCGATGCCAGCGCCTCGCCGCCCGATTCCATCGCCTGGTCATAGGCCTGGACCCGGCCATAAAAAGCCTCGCCGAAGGCCCGCATCCGCTTCGGTACGGTCTGGTCCCCCACCCCCATCTCGCGCAGATTGTCGTCCATGTCCTCGCAAAATCGGTCGAACAGCGCCTGCGACAGCTCGGAGGCGTCCCCGGTGGCGCTCTGGCCCGTGCGCAGGCGGCGCAGCAGCAGCCACAGATGCAGCAACAACAGGTCGAAACGCCCGTTAACCGTATCGGGCACCCCCAAGTCGCGGTAAAACACGGGTTCTCGCGCCTGCGTCACGATCATGCCATAGATGGCTTCAATGGTGCCCGACGGGGCTAGCCGGGGTTTCCTGAAGTGATTGAACGGCCAAAGCATTGTGGTTTCCGCAAGCGGGGGCGCGCGAGTTGCATTCAGACGCCCAGCCCGGTACTTCAGCGCCTCGCGCGACGCAAGGGGACGGAATCAGTTCCGCTATGACGACAACGAACCAGACCAGCCTGCGCGCGGACAAGCGGCGCGGCCTTCTCGCATGCTGGCGCGGCTTGCGCATGCTCGCGGCGACCGCGATCGTAGGCGTCGCGCTCGCGGCCTGCACCGGCGAGCAATTCCAGAAGGGTTACATCCTGCCGCCTGGCGCGCTCGAGCAGATTCCGATCGGTGCGAGCCAGGACCAGGTGCTGATCGTGATGGGCACGCCCTCGACGGTCGCAACGCTCGACGGCGAAGTCTTCTATTACATCTCGCAGCGCTCGGAGCGCCCGGTCGCCTTCATGAACCAGAAGGTGGTCGACCAGCGCGTCATCGCGGTCTACTTCGACAAGAACCGGCGCGTGCGCCGGCTTGCCAATTACGGCCTCCAGGACGGCAAGATCTTCGACTTCATCAGCCGCACCACGCCGACCTCGGGCCAGGAGATGAGCTACCTCACGCCACTGTTCAAGCTGCTCAGCTTCAACTGAGCAGGGAGACTTCTAGGGGAAGCGGCTTCGGCTTCGCCTCGAGGATGCGCCTCGAAACGAAGCTCCACAGCCGGCTAATTCCATCGCAAGGTAAATGGCGCGAGGCTGCGGCGTCGTGCCGCCCTCCGCGCAGCAGCTGCGCTCGCGCGCGACTTGCGGTCGCACGTGCTGTTCCCTACGGTCCCGGCAAGCAACCAGAGGGAATTGGATTCGTGCCCAAGAAAATTCAGAACACTTTGCTGTCCCGCCGCCATGTGCTCGCCGGTGCCGCCGGTCTTTCGGCCGCAGCGATCCTGCCGCGATCGAGCCTTGCCGATTGGAAGCCGACCGAAACCGTTCGCCTCATCG
>JAEYTQ010000647.1 GCA_023433965.1 Pseudomonadota bacterium
CCTCCTCGAAGGCGTTCTCGCCGACGATGAGCGCGCCCGGCCTCAGGTGCGGCTCCAGCAGCTTGAGAATGGGAAGATAGAGCGTGAATGCGCCGTCGAGCATCACCATGTCGATCTCGCCGCCGACGTCCCGGGCGAGGGTTTCGCGGGCATCGCCGAGCCGGAGCTCGACAAGGTCGGCAAACCCTGCGGCCGCGACGTTCGCTCGCGCGCGGTCGATCTTGCCCGGCTCCAATTCGGTCCCGATCAGGCGGCCGCCCCCCATGTCGTGCAGAGCGGCGGCCATGTAGATCGCGGAAAGCCCCATCGACGAGCCGAACTCGATGATCCGCTTCGCCTTGCAGGCGCGGGCGCACATATAGAGGAAGCGTCCGAATTGCGGATCGACGCTCAGGAAGTTGCCCGCAAATCCCCGGTACAGCCCGTTCAGGTCTGAACTCTCGGCCGCGATGATCCGGCCGATCATCTCCTCACGGCTGTTCAGAGTCTGCACCAATGCGGCATCGGCCGCTTCGGCTTCGCTATGCAGGCGTTCGAGAACGTCGGCGACGGGCCCGCTGCTGAGTGAATCCATCTATCCGGCTCCTTCGAGAATGCGCCGCCGACGCTCCGAGCTTGAGTAGGAGATCGTCTCCGTCAGCGCATTCCGCAAACCTGACATTCCATTGCGAATTCCGGTCAGTGCGCGGCCATGCAGCGCTCGGCGAGATAGCGCGCGGGCGGTTTGCCGAGCGCCTTGCGGAACATGGTGACGAAGGCGCTGGCGCTTTCATAGCCGAGGTCGAGAGCCACCGCCTGGACCGATGCGCCCTGGTCGAGGCGCTGAAGCGCAATGAGGATGTGGAGCTGCTGGCGCCAGCGCCCGAAGCTCATGCCGGTCTCGCGTTGCAGGGTGCGCGTGAGGGTTCTGGGAGCAACGGCCATGCGGCGGCCCCACTCCTCGATCGTCGCGCGGTCGGAAGGGGCGGCCATCATCGCCTCCGCGATCCGGCGCAGCCTGGAATCCGCCGGCATGGGGAAACGCAGCTCTTCCACGGGCGCCAGCGAGAGTTGATCCAGCAGCACTTTGGCGATCCGCCCATCCGGTCCGTCGACATCGTAGAGAGCAGGCATGTGCGTGGCATGGACCAGCAGACATTCCAGCAGAGGAGAGATCGTCAGCGTGCAGCATTGCCGCGGCAGCGCCGATGCCGCTCCCGGTTCCAGGAACAGGCAATAGACTTCGATCTCTCCGGCCACGCTCACGCCATGCGCGACATGGCCCGGGATCCACACCGCGCAGCGCGGCGGCACGATCCACATGCTTCGCCCGGCTTCCAGCCGGACGATGCCGCGCCGGGCCAGGACGAGCTCGTCCTTGAGATGAGCGTGCATGGCGACATCCGTGCCTTTCGTGACCATCTCGCCGCCGAAGGCTGCGATGGGGCGCGGCACGTTCTCGGGGTCGAAATCCACGGAATCGTCGGGGCGCAGGTCGCCGCAGTCGAGCCGGAAGAAGGGCATGGTGAGCAGATGATCGATTTCGGTGCGGTTGACCTCTCCGGCAATATCTGGCCCGCGGCCGCAACTTGCAATGCAGACCGCGCTGATCTCGATCGGATCTAACCGCCGCGGGCTCCGACATGACCCCCGGGCAGACCGATGATGCGCGGCGGCGCGCTCACTGATCCCTTTGCGCAGGCTGCCTTTCGGTGTAGCTCTGCGCCGGCCTGCAGCGGCGGGAGCCGAACCGGGCGACGACCGCAAATCATGGAGACAGCACGGATGTACCCGAAAGTTCAGATGTTCATCGCCGGCGAGTGGACCGACGGCACGTCCGGCAAGTCGGAGGCCATCCTCAATCCCGCCACCGGCCAGCCGATCGGCAAGACCCCGCATGCTTCGCGCGCCGACCTCGACCGCGCGCTGGAGGCCGCCAAGGCCGGCTTCGAGATCTGGCGCAAGACCTCGCCGTTCGACCGCTACAAGCTGATGCGGAAAGCGGCCGACATCATCCGCTCGCGCGCCGCCGAGATCGCGCCCGTGATGACCATGGAGCAGGGCAAGCCGGTGGTGGAAGCGCAGGGCGAGACCATGCTCGCCGGCGACCTGATCGACTGGTTTGCGGAAGAGGCGCGCCGCGCCTATGGCCGCATCGTGCCGCCGCGGATGGGCAACGTCACCCAGCTCGTGACCAAGGAGCCGGTCGGCCCGGTCGCAGCGTTCACGCCCTGGAACTTCCCGATCAACCAGGCGGTGCGCAAGATCTCGGCCGCGCTCGCCGCCGGCTGCTCGATCATCGTCAAGGGCCCGGAAGAGACGCCCGCAAGCTGCATGGAACTGGTGCGCGCCTATGCCGATGCGGGTATTCCCGCCGGCGTGGTGCAGCTGGTGTTCGGCGTGCCGGCGGAGGTGTCGGAATATCTCATCCCGCATCCGATCATCCGCAAGATCAGCTTCACCGGCTCGACCGCCGTCGGCAAGCATCTGGCGGCGCTCGCCGGCCTGCACATGAAGCGCGTTACCATGGAGCTCGGCGGTCATGCGCCGGCGATCGTGTTCGCGGATGCCGATCTCGACAACGCCGCAAAGATCCTGTCGGCCAACAAATTCCGCAACGCCGGCCAGGTCTGCGTCTCGCCGACGCGCTTCCTGGTGCATGAGAGCGTCTACGAGCCCTTCGTCGAGAAGTTCGTCACGGCCGCCAAGGGACTGAAGGTCGGCAACGGCCTCGACAAGGACACGCGCATGGGCCCGCTGGCGAACCCGCGCCGTGTCGACGCCATGGAGGGTCTCGTTTCCGACGCGGTGCAACGCGGCGCCAAGGTCAGGGCCGGCGGCAAGCGCATCGGCAACGAAGGCTTCTTCTTCGAGCCGACGGTGCTGACCGACGTGCCGCGCGATGCGCGCATCATGAACGAGGAGCCGTTCGGCCCGGTGGCGCCGATCACCGCGTTCCGCAGCTATGACGAGGTGGTGGCCGAGGCCAACCGTCTGCCTTACGGCCTTGCCGCCTATGCCTACACCACCTCGACCAAGACGATGCAGGCGATCGGCGCCGACATCGAGAGCGGCATGGTCTCGATCAACCATCACGGCCTCGCGCTGCCCGAAGTGCCGTTCGGTGGCATCAAGGATTCGGGCTATGGCTCCGAGGGCGGCCTCGAGGCGATCGAGGGGTATCTCAACACGAAGTTCGTGACTCAGGCGAGCGCGTAAGAAGAGTGCAGAGCGGGTTGGCCTTGCGACTGCGCATTGCGCAGTCTGCAAAGGCCATCCCCCTGCGGCGTTGCGGGCGGCCGTGCCGCCACCGCCGCCTTTCGCGGTGACCGGAAGGCGTCGGTCATCAGGGTCCGAAGCAAGCGAAACTCCCATGAAATCGGCCGCGAGTGCGCTCCGCCGTTTGTTCACGGCAGCCTCAGCCGAGACACGCGAGTTTCTCCCGAGATCCGGCTGGTGAAGCCGTAGTGAGTGGCATACCATTTGCTTGCAAATGGGCTCGGCTTCACTCGCCCTTTGCCAATAAAAGGGTGCCATCACGGCAATACCGGAGGACTTCATGGATCGCAGGACCGTATTGAAGGGATTGGCTGGCGCGGGCGGTCTGGCATTGACCGGCCTCGCGGCCCCCGCGATCGCACAAGGCGCGTCCGCACGCACACTGCGCTTCGTCCCGCAGGCCAATCTCGCCAATTTCGACCCGATCTGGGGCACGCAATATGTCGTGCGCAACGCCGCCGCGATGGTCTGGGACACGCTCTACGGCATCGACGAGCAGCTTCAGCCGCAGCGGCAGATGGTCGAGTCCGAGCAGGTCACGGACGACGGCACGACCTGGACCTTCAAACTGCGCCCGGGCCTCAAGTTCCATGACGGCGAACCGGTGCTGAGCAAGGACGTCGTTGCGAGTCTGACGCGCTGGTCGGCGCGCGACCCCATGGGATTGATGATCAAGGCGCTGCAGCAGGAGCTCACGGCCGTCGATGACCGCACCTTCAAATGGGTGCTCAAGCAGCCCTTCCCGAAGATGCTTTACGCGCTGGCCAAGAACAACTCGCCGTGCGGCTTCATCATGCCGGAGCGCATCGCGCAGACCGATCCGTTCAAGCAGATCACCGACTATGTCGGCTCGGGGCCGATGAAGTTCGCCAAGGGCGAGTGGGTGCCCGGCGCAAAGGCGGTGTTCGAGAAGTTTGCCGATTACGTGCCGCGGCAGGAGAAGGCCTCCTGGCTCGCGGGCGGCAAGCAGATGCAGCTCGATCGCATCGAGTGGATCGTGATGCCGGATCCGGCCACGGCCGCCGCGGCGTTGCAGAACGGCGAGGTCGACTGGTGGGAAAACCCGATCGCGGACCTCGTTCCGGTCCTGAAGAAGAACAAGAACATCAGCGTCGACATCGGCGATCCGCTCGGCAATATCGGCTCGTTCCGCATGAACCATCTCTTCCCGCCGTTCAACGACGTGCGGGCGCGGCGCGCGGTGCTGATGGCGCTCAGCCAGGAAGACTACATGCGCGCGCTCGTCGGCGACGACAACGCGCTCTGGAAGCCGCTGCCCGGCTTCTTCACGCCGGATACGCCGCTCTACACCGAGATGGGCGGCGAGATTCTGAAGGGCAAGCGCGATTTCGATGCGGCCAAGAAGCTGCTCGCCGAGAGCGGCTATTCCGGCCAGCCGGTGACGTGCCTCGTGGCGCAGGACCAGCCGATCACCAAGGCGCAGGGCGACGTCACCGCGGACCTCTTGAAGAAGCTCGGCATGAATGTCGACTTCGTCGCCACCGACTGGGGCACGGTCGGCTCGCGCCGCGCGCAGAAGACCCCGCCGGGGCAGGGCGGTTGGAACATGTTCCACACCTGGCACGCGGGCGCCGACTGCATCAATCCGGCCCCGTACACCGCTGTTCGCGCCAACGGCGACAAGGCCTGGTTCGGCTGGCCCAACAGCCCGGGCACCGAGAAGGAGGTTGCGTCCTGGTTCGAGGCCAAGAACCTCGACGAAGAGAAGGCCGCCATCGGCCGCCTCAACAAGGCGGCGCTCGACGACGTCGTCTACGCGCCGACCGGCTTGTTCCTGAGCTACACCGCCTGGCGCAAGAACGTCTCCGGCATCGCCAAGGGACCGTTGCCGTTCTTCTGGGGCGTGTCGAAGTCGGCATGATCGTGCGCTGAGGCCAGATGCTCTCCTACATCCTCCGCCGCATCGCCGCGACATTGCCGGTCATGGCTATCGTCGCGCTGTTCGTGTTCAGCCTGCTCTACATCGCGCCGGGTGATCCCGCCGTGGTGATCGCGGGCGATCAGGCGAGCCCCGAGGATGTGGAGCGCATCCGGCAGAGCCTCGGCCTCGACCGTCCATTCCTGGTCCAGTTCGGAGGCTGGGTCTGGCGCATCCTGCACGGAGATCTCGGCACCTCGATCTTCACCAATCTGCCGGTGTCGGCGATGATCGGGCAGCGTCTCGGTCCGACGCTGTCGCTGATGATCGTCACCCTGCTGCTCACCATCCTGGTGGCGGTGCCGCTCGGCGTGGTGGCGGCATGGAAGGCCGGCAGCTTGATCGACCGCGTCATCATGGGCTTTGCGGTGTTCGGCTTCTCGCTGCCCGTGTTCGTGGTGGGCTACATGCTCGCCTACATCTTCGCGCTGGAGCTGGAATGGCTGCCGGTGCAGGGCTACACGCCGCTCAGCCAGGGCTTCTGGCCATGGCTGGAGAATCTGATCCTGCCGTCAATCGCGCTCGGCTGCGTCTACATCGCGCTGGTTGCCCGCATCACCCGCGCCTCCAAGCTCGAAGTGCTGCAGCAGGACTATATTCGCACCGCCAAGGCCAAGGGGCTCGGGCAGGGCGGCATCCTGTTCATTCATGCGCTGAAGAATGCGGCGGTGCCGATCGTGACCGTGATCGGGATCGGCATCGCGCTTCTGATCGGCGGCGCCGTGGTGACCGAGAGCGTGTTCGCGATTCCGGGCCTCGGCCGTCTCACCATCGATGCGATCCTGCGCCGCGACTATCCGGTGATCCAGGGCATCGTGCTGCTGTTCAGCTTCGTCTACGTCCTCGTCAATCTGATGATCGACGTCGTTTACACGCTGGTTGACCCGAGGATCCGCTATTGACCGACACGACAGTCAATCCGCAATCGCTTCCGGCCGGCCTCGTCGTCGCGCCGCAACTGCCCGACATCCTGCGGCCGGTCGTAATCCGGCGCGGCATTGTCGGGCTCTTGCGTGGCCATCCCACGGTTGCGATCGGCGGTGCGCTGCTGCTGGCGCTGGTCCTGATCGCGGTCTTCGCCCCCTATCTCGGCACGGTCGACCCGACCGCGCTCGCGCCGGCCAAGCGCACGCGCGCGCCGTCGGCCGATTTCTGGTTTGGCACCGACGTGCTCGGCCGCGACATCTATTCGCGCGTGCTCTACGGGGCGCGCGTCTCGCTCACGGCCGGCCTGTCGGTCGCGATCTGCGCCTCGGCGATCGGCCTTGCCATCGGCATGGTCTCCGGCTTCGTCCGCTGGGCCGACGGCATCCTGATGCGATTCATGGACGGCCTGATGTCGATTCCGCCGATTCTGCTCGCGATCGCACTGATGGCGCTGACGCGCGGCAGCGTCGGCAACGTCATCCTCGCCATCACCGTCGCCGAGATCCCGCGCGTCTCGCGTCTCGTGCGCAGCGTCGTGCTGTCGCTGCGCGAGCAGCCTTATGTGGATGCCGCCGTGGCCTGCGGTACGCGCACGCCGATGATCATCCTGCGCCACATCCTGCCCAACACGGTTGCGCCGATGCTGGTGCAGGCGACCTATATCTGCGCCAGCGCCATGATCACCGAGGCGATCCTGTCCTTCATCGGCGCCGGCACGCCGCCTACCATTCCCTCCTGGGGCAACATCATGGCGGAGGGCCGGGCGCTGTGGCAGGTCAAGCCCTACATCGTGTTCTTCCCGGCGGCTTTCCTGTCCGTGACCGTGCTCGCCGTGAACCTACTCGGCGACGGCCTTCGCGATGCGCTCGACCCGCGCATGGCCAAAAGCCTGTGATGCTGCTTGTGATGGATCGGGGCTGATCGCGATGGCGCTGCTCGAAGTCGAGAACCTCCAGACCCATTTTCGCACCCCCGGCGGCATTAACCGGGCGGTCGACGGCGTATCGTTCCACGTCGACGAAGGCGAGACGCTGGCCATCGTCGGCGAGTCCGGCTGCGGCAAGTCGGTGACGTCGATGTCCTTGATGCGGCTGATCCCGGAGCCGCCGGGCCGGATCGCAGGGAGCATCCGCTTTGCGGGCAAGGACCTGCTGCAACTCTCCGATCGCGAGATGCGTGCCATCCGCGGCAACGACATCTCGATGATCTTCCAGGAGCCGATGACGAGCCTCAATCCGGTTCTCACCGTCGGCCGCCAGATCCGCGAGACCTTGATGATCCACCAGGGCCTCGACAAGCAGGCCGCCGAAGCGCACGCGATCGAGATGCTGACGCTGGTCGGCATTCCCGAGCCGAAGCGGCGCGTGCGCGAATATCCACACCAGCTGTCCGGCGGCATGCGCCAGCGCGTGATGATCGCCATCGCGCTCGCCTGCAACCCAAAACTCCTGATCGCGGACGAGCCGACAACCGCACTCGACGTCACGATCCAGGCCCAGATCCTGAAGCTGATGTTGGATCTCAAGCACCGGGTTGGCGCTGCCATCATCCTGATCACCCACGATCTGGGCGTCGTCGCCGAGATCGCCGAACGCGTCATGGTGATGTATGCCGGCCGCAAGGTCGAGGAGGCCCCGGTCGCGGAGCTGTTCCGCTCGCCGCGCCATCCCTACACGCAAGGTCTGCTCGGTGCGGTCCCGCGGCTCGGCTCGTCACTGGCGGGGACCGCAAGGCGGCTTGCCGAGATTCCCGGGCAGGTGCCCGACCTCCGCAAGCCCATCATCGGCTGCGTCTTTGCCGGCCGCTGTGCGCTGGCGACCGATCTCTGCCGGCAATATGCGCCGGGGCTCGAAGAGAAGGGGCCGCGCCACATCGCTGCCTGCCACTATGCGGCCAAGGGAGCCGTTGCGGCATGAGTCCTCCGCTGCTCCAGGTCAACGACCTCAAGAAGCATTTTCCGGTCAAGACCGGCCTGTTCAATCGCAAGTCCGAATTCGTCTATGCGGTCGACGGCGTGTCGTTCGAGATCGCGCGCGGCGAGACGCTGTCACTGGTCGGGGAGTCCGGTTGCGGCAAATCGACGGTCGGCCGTGCCATCCTGCGGCTGTTCGAGATCACCTCGGGCCAGGTTATCCTCGACGGCCAGCGTATCGACGATGCCTCACCAGCCACGATGCGGCAGATGCGCCGCCGCGTGCAGGTGGTGTTCCAGGATCCTTTCTCCAGCCTCAATCCGCGCATGCGCGTGCGGGACATCCTGGCCGAGCCGATCCGCAATTTTGGCCTGGTCAAATCGGCGGAAGACCTCGAGGTGCGCGTCACCGCGCTGATGGACACCGTGCGGCTGCCGCGCGAGGCGTTGAACCGCAGGCCGCATGAATTCTCCGGCGGCCAGCGCCAGCGCATCGGCATTGCGCGCGCGCTCGCGGCCGAGCCCGAGCTGATCGTGTGCGACGAGGCGGTCTCCGCGCTCGACGTCTCGGTCAAGGCGCAGATCGTCAACCTGCTCCAGGATCTGCAAAGCGAGTTCGGCCTCGCGCTGCTCTTCATCAGCCACGACCTCGCCATCGTCGAGCACATGACCCATCGCGTCGCGGTGATGTATCTCGGCAAGATGGTCGAAGTGGCGCCGCGCCGGGAGATCTTCGCCGCGCCGAGACATCCCTACACCAAGGCGCTGCTCTCGGCGGTGCCGCTGCCCGAGCCCGGCGCCCAGCGCAATCCCATCATCCTCAAGGGCGACGTGCCGAGCCCGATCAATCCGCCGAGCGGATGCCGCTTCCACACCCGCTGCCCCTTCGTCTTCGATCGCTGCCGGACCGAGGAACCGACGCTGCGGGCGGCGGGTCCTGAGCAGTGGGTGGCCTGCCATCTCGAAGAGCCCGCGCCGGCCATGAGCGGTTGAGGGGACCCGGCGCCAGGCCTCGTCGCGCACGCCCGCCGACGCAGGGCGAGTGCCTGAACGGAGGACGGGACTGACATCGGGTGATGATGGCATAATGCCCCTGTTTTGCCCGACGAGTCAAAATTCACCGTCGATATGGGTCGACATTGGCCTCGAATGCGAGGCTGCGCGACGCATCGGAAATTCGTAAGGCAAAACAACCCCCTCCTACAGTGCATGGGATTGTTTTCGAACTTTGATGCGAGAGGGCTCAACCCTGCCGGCGCAGGAAGCCGGTGATCGTCACCTTGTCCCAGATCCCGGCCGCGGCAAAGGGATCGGCGCTGTTGAACGCCTCGACCTCTTTGCGGCCAGGTGCCTCGATCAGGAACAGGCT
>JAEYTQ010000714.1 GCA_023433965.1 Pseudomonadota bacterium
GCGAAACCACGATCTCGCGCACGCCGACCGGCTTGCCGTTCTCGTACTGTACGGTGACCTGGCTCTTGGAGTCCGGACCCAACACCTTCTCCCTGCCGGAGTGACGGGCTTCGGAGATCAGGCGCAGTATCTTGTGGGCGTAGAAGATCGGCGCCGGCATCAGATCGGGCGTCTCGTTGGTGGCGTAGCCGAACATGATGCCCTGGTCGCCGGCGCCCTCTTCCTTGACCTCGCCCGGCTGAAGCGCATCGACCCCCTGGGCAATGTCCGCAGACTGCGGATGCAAGAGGATCTCGATATCGCAGGTCTTCCAGTGGAAGCCTTCCTGCTCGTAGCCGATGTCCTTGATCGCGCCGCGGACGACGCTCTCGATCTGCTCGTTGGTCACCGACTTCGGACCGCGGGTCTCGCCGGCGATCACCACCTTGTTGGTGGTCGCGAGCGTCTCGCAGGCGGCGCGGATTTGCCAGGGATCGATGCCCGCCTTCGGCCCTTCACGATAGAACAGGTCGACGATCTCGTCGGAGATCCGGTCACAGACCTTGTCCGGATGGCCCTCGGACACGGACTCACTGGTGAAGAGATAGGACGCGCGCATCAGTAACCCCTTGTTCCGCCGCTACCCGGCGGGCGTTGCGATGTTTACTTTTGAATGATGTCAATCACGCCGGCGCGAGATGACGTAGGATTCGTCGAGAAACCAGAGCCCATTGTACTTGCGCAGCACGTCCCTGGCGGCATCCAGGGTGCGGCCGTTTTGAGTCATTTCCGTCAACCGGTCGTCCTCAATCTGAGCGACATACACCGCCGCATTCCAGGCTGCAAAGGCCGTCGAGGTTCCGATCGTGCCGGTGACCTCGTTGGGCAGCGCTTCCATATCATACCTGAAGATCGAACGGTTATCTGCGTAGGCATTAAAATTTAGGTCGCGGCCCACCGATCCGAGTTCATACTTAACCGCACGCAGTAGCTCATGACGGCTGACGGAGAAAGGGTTTTCTCCAGGCCAGATCGCCTGGATCATTTCCATGCCAGGATCCTGGCCATGGGAGTGGATTCCGATCAGCCGACCGCCCGGCCGAAGCGCCCGCGCCAGGGGTGCGATGATCCGCTTGGCCCGGAAGTTGACCGAGGACAGCGCCCGATAAGGCTGGGACGCGATGACGAGGTCGAAATTGGCCTCGGCCTGGCCCGGCCGCGGAATGGTCGCATCCAGAAGGAACCTGTGGTCCTCGCGATAGAGCACCAGAACGACGGGCCGCTCGTAGAGCGGCATGGCCGTGCGTGGGCTGATCGCAGCGCGCCAGTTCTGCTCCAGGAACGGTCTCAGCTCGGCGATCTGCTGCTCGAACTCGCCCGACGAAGCGCCGCGGAGCGGCACCTCGTGCCAGACCGTGGCGGCCGCGGCAGCAGGCGATGCCGGCGTGAGCCACGGCGCCTCCGCGTAGAACATGTTGGTGAAAACGAACACCGACGCGGGATGCTCGAAAATGCGATCCGGCACCTTCTCCAGGGTCAGGCGCAGGTCTTCGAGACTGAGCTCCTTTCCGGCGACATAAAACGGCATGTGCGGAAAGCGCTGGTGCGTCGCGCGCAGCACGCGCGCCAGCACCGTGCCGTCGCCGACGCCGGCGTCGAACAGGCGCAGCGCCGGCGGGCGCGGATGGATCGAGCCGAGCTCCAGCGCGACCCGGTCGGCGATCACCCGCTTTTCGCTGCAGGTGTGGACGAACAGCAGGTATTTCTGCCGGTTCTCGAAGAAGCGGAAATTGCCGCGCGGATCGCGCTTCTCGGGCGGCACCTGAAGCCCCCGCGGCGGCGGCACGCCGCCGGCCATCGACGCCGCCATATAGGCCTGGATCCGCTCCAGCGTGTCGACGGTGATGCGCTTGCCCTCGCGCAAGCGGTGCACCAGCTTCCCATCGTTCACCGCGCGTCGGCCGAACGTCGATTCCGCCATATCTGCCTTGCGGCAGAACTCGGTGATCTGGCTCAGGATTTCGTCGTTCTTCATCGTTGGGAAGCCGGTGGGCAGACGAGTTGGGACTTGCATCTTAGCAAGTTCTGCCCACTCAGGGAATAGCGGATGCGGAGCCTATGCCCCCTTGGGGAGAACCTGAACCCCTGTGGCTGGCCGGGCAACCAACAAGCGCCCTCCTCTCGCATGAGACACCACCATGCGCCGCCTCTTCATCACGCTCTCCCTGCTCATGCTCGCACACTGCTCGGTGCCGGCGGCGGCGCAGCCGCGCAACCAGCTCGGCCCGCTCTGCACCACCGAGACCACGCCCGCAGACAAGATGGTCGACGCCTGCACCAAGATCATCGCGCTGAAGGTCTTCAAGGGCGAGCAACTCGCCACGGTCTATTTCTGGCGCGCCGTGGGCTGGAACAAGAAGGGCGATTATTCGAAGGTCATCGCGGACGCCACCTAAGCGATCCGGCTGCAGCCGAGCCAGGCGGCTCACAATTTGCGGGGGTCGGCCTATTACGACAGGGGTGACTACGAGATCGCGATCGCCGATTTCGACGATGCACTCAAGCTCGGACCGCCCAGCGGCACCATCTTCCACAATCGGGGCAACGCCTGGCGTGGCAAGCACGACTATGCCAAAGCCATTGCGGACTACGACATGGCGATCAAGGCCGATCCGAAATCGGCGTTCTCGTTCCAGAACCGCGGTATATCGAAACAGGCGCTCGGCGATCTTGACGGGGCGCTCGCCGACATCAACCAGGCGATCCGTCTCGATCCCGCGTTGCCGCAGCCGCTGATCAACCGCACCGCAATCTGGCGCGCTAAGGGCGATCTCGACCGCGCCATCGCCGACGGCAGCGAGGCGATCAGGCTCGCCAAGGGCAAGCCGCCGGTCAACATCATGACGCCGCCGAACAGCGTGCTGATCTCCGGCTACACTCATCGCGCGCTGGCCTATGAAGCGAAGGGCGACTATGCCCGCGCGCGTGAGGACTACAATGCGACGATGGCGATCGTGGCGTCCGACGCCGGCAGCAAGGCCAACCAGGCCACCGCGAGGGTACGGCTGTCGCTGGTGACGGATATGAGCGCGCCGATCCCACGCGATGCGCCCTCACCCCCTATGCGACCAGCGACCACGCCGGTCCGGGAACAGACCGGCTC
>JAEYTQ010000762.1 GCA_023433965.1 Pseudomonadota bacterium
TGCCGGAATTCCAGGGCGTGGTGCGCTGGGCGCTGATGTCAGGCATCGTCGGGATCGCCTGCTTCCTCGCCTTCCTCGTCACCGTCGACGTGCCGATGTATCTCAGCCGCTGGCGGGCAGGGCACGCGGAAGGCAACGAGTTCCTCGGCCTGGTCGAAGGCCTGCATGACGTCGCGACACGCTGGGTGGTGACCCACGACATTGCGCATTGGAGGGGCGAGCTGACCTGGATGTTCCTCTATTTCAGCGCCGCCGTCTGGTCCAGCCTCGCGCTCTGCGCGCTCTACGCGATGGAAGGCTATCTGGTGCGCTATCTGGCCTGACGATCGGCCGGAGGTCTGGCTCGTCAGGCCGGTTCGGCGATCACCGTGTTGCGCAAGGTGCCGATGCCGGAAATCTCGACTTCGACGGTGTCGCCCGGGCGCATCCACAGCGGCGGCGTGCGCTTGGCGCCGACGCCGCCCGGCGTGCCCGTGACGATGATGTCCCCCGGCACGATCGGGCAGATGGTGGAGATGTAGGCGATCAGCTCCGGGATGGCTGTGATCAGGAGATCCGTGGTGGTGTCCTGCACGACCTTGCCGTTCAGCCGGGTCTGCAAGGTCAGCTTCGACGGATCGTGAATCTCGTCCGTCGTCACCAGCCAGGGGCCGAAACTGCCGCTCTCGGCAAAGGTCTTGCCGGCAAGGAATTGACTGGTGTGGCGCTGCCAGTCGCGGATGCTGCCTTCGTTGTAGCAGGAATAGCCGGCGATGTGCTCGAGCGCGCGGTCGGCCGGGATGTGACGGCCCGCCTTGCCGATGACGAGCGCGAGCTCGCCTTCATAGTCGAAATCGTCGCTCACCCTCGGCTTCACGATGGGTTGCAGATGGCCGACCTGGCTGCAGGCGAAGCGCGCGAACAGCGCGGGCTTTTCGGTGACGGTGCGGCCGGTCTCGGCGACGTGGTCGCGATAGTTGAGGCCGACGCAGATGATCTTGCCGGGATCGGGGATCACGGGTGCGAAGGTGATGCTGTCGAGCGGATGATCGGGGGCGGTGGAGGTCGTCAGCCTTGTCGCCTCGGCGAGGCGGCCCGCTTCGAGCAGCTGCCGCAGCGTGGTGCAGCCTGTCATGCGCGCGCCGAGATCGACGACACCGTTGTCCTTGACGGCGCCGAACGAGGGACGGCCGTCGACGATGAAAGAAAGCAGCTTCATGAGATATCCTCGAAAAATGTCCGCTCAGGCCGCGGAGGGCACATGGGTTGAAGGCGCGACGGCGGCGATGAGCCGGTCGAGCTCGGACTCGCTGCGGGCGGTGCCGCGCACATAGCGATCCGGGCGAACGAGCGCGGCGATGATACCGTTCTCGCGCAGCCAGCCGGCGATGGCTGCTGCCTCGTCGCTGCTCAGGACCTTGATGCCTGCCCGCGACAGCGCGAGAGGCGATGACAGTGCCGCTGCCGTCTCGACGAGCAGCACATGGCTGTAGCCGGTCCGGTCGTCGCTGCGGCTGTCGTCGTTCAAGGTGAACTGCGGCGCCAGATGTCCGGCCAGCGGCAGACCCGCCGATACGAGCCCGGGGCCGAGCAGGGGCTTCTTCACCTCGAGCTTCACGGGCGCGTTCTCCCGAGCCTCGCCGGCGGCAAGGCCCGCTTCGATCGCCTTGGTGTTGATCACGCCGCCCAGCCGGATGGCGAGCTCGATGAATTCCCGCACATGCGGCAGGCGTTCGCTCTGATAGGTGTCGAGCAGATCGGGCGCGGCGCCGCCCTCGATCACGCTCGCCAGCTTCCAGGCGAGGTTCGCGGCATCGCGGATGCCGGCGCACATGCCCTGGCCGAGGAAGGGCGGAGTCTGGTGCGCGGAATCGCCCGCGAGCAGCAACCGTCCGTTGCGCCATCGTTGCGCGATGACCGAATGGAAGGTGTAGACCGAAGCGCGCTCGATCTCGGCATCGTCGGGCGTGATCCAGCGCGACAGCAGCTCCCACACCTTTGCCGGCTGCGCCACGTCGTTCGAATCCTCGTCCGGCAGGACCGTGATCTCCCAACGCCGCCGTGTCCCGGTGCCGCGCACATAGGTCGCCGGACGGGCGGGATCGCAATGCTGGAGGCTGTAATCGCCGAGATCGTCGCGCGGCCGCTTGAGCAAGGCGTCGATCACCAGCCACCGCTCGTGAAAGCCGAGATCGTCCATGCCGGAGCCGATGAAGCGGCGCACCAGCGAGCGCGCGCCGTCGCAGCCGATCACATAGCCGGCGCGAACCTCGCCGAGCCTGCCGTTCGAGAGGTCCTCGTAGCGGACGCGCACGCCAGTCTCGTCCTGATCCAGCGCGAACACATCGCAGCGGCTGCGCAAGCTGACATGCGGCCAGCGGGCGAGCCCGCCGATCAGCACGTCCTCCAGATCCGGCTGATGGAAGCGGTAGCTGAGATGCCAGCCCATCGGCGTCAGCGTGCGTGGACGGGACCAATCCAGCAGCATCTTGCCGTTGGCGTCCAGGAACAGCATGCCGGGACTGAGGATGACATGCGGCACGATCGCCTCGGCCAGACCGATGGTCTGGAACACGCGCATGCATTCATCGTCGAAATGCACCGCTCGTGGCAAATGATAGGTCCGCGCCTCGCGCTCCAGCACCAGCGTCCGCACGCCGCAGAGGCCGAGCAGGTTGGCGAGCGTGGCGCCGACCGGCCCGCGGCCGACGATCACGACGTCGAAGTCTTCAGCGGTGGATCTATCTTGCATGGGCTATCTCTCCCCGAAGCGGTGCCGGCCCTTCAACGCCCACGCGCCAAGTGTCCGCCCAGCGGACGGCCTGCTCCCTGGCCCGTCTTGTCCGCCAGCCGGACATTTCCGCAATGACGCTACGTCCGCCCCGCCTGCCTTGGCTACTTAGGGCCAGGAAAAAAAGTGCAGGCTGTCGATCGGGCAGCCGCGGAGGAAGCGACGATGCTGAAATGCGCGGGAGCGGTGTGCCTTGCCGTCCAACTATTCATGGTGCCGGCTGCGGCCGCGGACATCAACGTGGGAATCCTGCTCTCCACGACCGGTCCGGCCGCGGCCATCGGAAACGCCGAGCGCAATGGGGCCAGCTTTGGCGCAACCGAAATCGCGGGCCACAAGGTCAACTACCTCTTCCTCGACGAAGCCTCGGACAGCACCGCGGCCGTCGCGGCGATGCGGAAACTGTTCCAGGGCAGCAACATCGACATCCTGGTCGGTCCGACCACGACGCCCGGATCTTTCGCAGTGATCGATCCCGCCGTCGAATACCGGCTCCCGGTGATCACGCTGGCCCCCGTCAATGCTCTGGTCTCGCCGGTCGATGCGCGCAAGCGCTGGATTTTCAAGACGACCACCAACGACGACCACGAAGCGGCGCCGTTGTTCGCGCACATGAAGAAGAGCGGCGTCAAGAAGCTCGCCTTGATCGGTTTCGGCGACTCCTACGGTGACGCCTGGAGCAAGGTCAGTGCGGAGATGTGCGCGGCCGCAGGCATAGCGCTCGTCGCCGACGAGAAATATGCACGGACCGACAACACCGTCGTCGGACAGATTCTCAAGATCGTTGCCGCCGAACCCGACGCCGTCCTCATTGCCGCCTCGGGCGCGCCTGCGGCGTTGCCGTTGCTTCAGCTTCGCGAGAAGGGATTTGCAGGCAAGGTGTACGGCACGCTCGGCGCCACCTTCGGAGATTTCCGCAAGCTCACGGGCGCTCAAGGCGACGGCATCTTCGTGCCGCTGAGCCCGGCCGTCGGCGCCGCCTCGTTGCCGGATCACCATCCCGCCAAGCAGGCCGCGCTGGAGTTCATTCAGCGCTACGAAACCAAGTTTGGTCCGGGGAGCCGCAACATCTTTGCGGGCTCCGCCTATGATGCCCTGCTGCTGATCGAGCGCGCCGCACCCGTCGCGCTCAAGGCCGGCGCGCCCGGGACCGCCGAATTCCGCGAGGGCCTCCGCAGCGCCATCGAAGGCCTCAAAGGCCTGGCCGGCTCCCGCGGTGTGTACAATTACGGACCCAATGACCATACCGGTCTCGACCAGAGCGCGCTGACGCTTGGCCGGCTCGAGAAGGGCGAATGGGTGGCCGTGCCCTGAGGGGACTTCGGACGGGAGGGAGAATAGAGGATGCCTGCAGTTCCCGGAGAACCCATCTACGACGTCGATCTCTACAGCGACGAGGTTCTGCTCGACCCATACCCGCATTACAAAGCGCTGCGCGATCTGGGCGCCGTAGTCTGGTTGTCGCGCAACGATCTTCATGCGGTGGCGCGCTTCGAGGACGTCCGCGCCGCGCTACGAAACCCGGCCGTGTTCTCGTCGGCACAGGGGGTTGCCG
>JAEYTQ010000768.1 GCA_023433965.1 Pseudomonadota bacterium
GGCGTGGCCCTTGACCCAGTGCCAGCGCACCTCGTGCTGTTTCAGCGCGGCGTCGAGGCGCTGCCATAGCTCGACGTTCTTCACCGGCTTCTTGTCGGCGGTGCGCCAGCCGTTGCGCTTCCAGCCGAAGATCCAGCCCGTGATGCCCTGCCGGACATACTGGCTATCGGTGTAGAGATCGACCGTGCACGGCTTCTTCAGCGCTTCCAGCGCGGAGATCGCCGCCATCAATTCCATCTGGTTGTTGGTGGTGTGCGGCTGGCCGCCGTTCAGCTCCTTTTCCTTGTCGCCGAACCTCAGGATCGCGCCCCAGCCGCCCGGCCCGGGATTTCCCGAGCAGGCGCCGTCGGTAAAGATCGTGACGTTGGGTCGCTCGCTCACGCCACCAGCCCCGACGCAATCAGCCCATAGTCGCGCACACTCGTCACGCTCTGGTGGAAGCGCAGCTTGCGGACATATTCGAGCGGGTCTTTCGGCTTCACCAGCGCGCCCGCGGGCACGTTGAGCCAGTCAACCAGCCGGGTCAGCAGGAAGCGGATCGCGGCGCCGCGCGCCAGCAGCGGCAGCGCCGCCTCTTCCGCCTCGGTGAGCTTGCGCACCCGGCCATAGGCGTTGAGGAAGGCCCGCGCCTTGGTGACGTTGAAGGAATGATCCGGCTCGAAGCACCAGGCGTTGAGGCAGATCGCGACGTCATAGGCCAGCATGTCGTTGCAGGCGAAAGTGAAGTCGATGATGCCCGAGAGCTTGTCGCCGAGAAAGAAGACGTTGTCGTTGAAGAGGTCGGCGTGGATCACGCCCTCGGGCAGGTCGGTGGGCCAGATCCCGCTCGAGAGGTAATCGAGCTCGGCGGCAAGAAAGGCGCGCAGGCCCGGCTGCACCTCGTCGGCGCGGCTGGACGCCGCATCGAACAGCGGCCGCCACCCCGCGACCGAGAGCGCATTGGCGCGCTTGACCGTGAAGTTCGCGCCGGCCAGATGCATCTTGGCCAGCGCCGCGCCGACCCCGGCGCAATGGGCTACGTTCGGCTTGCGCGGCCACATGCCTTCGAGAAAGGTGATGATCGCCGCAGGCCGGCCCGCCAGCTCGCGCAGCGCCTCGCCGTCGCGTCCCTTCACCGGCAGCGGGCAGTTGATGCCGTGCTCGGCCAGATGCGTCATCAGCGCGAGGAAGAACGGCAGATCGCTCTTCGCCACGCGCTTCTCGTAGAGCGTGAGGATGAACGATCCCTGGCTCGTGTGCAGGAGGAAGTTGGTATTCTCGACGCCCTCGGCGATGCCCTTGTAGGAGAGCAATTCGCCGAGATCGTACTGCTTCAGGAAATCCGCAAGCTCGTCGGCGGCGACGTCGGTGTAGACCGCCATAAAGGTCTACTCGGCGGCAGCTTCGGGGCGCACCTGACGCGGCAGCGGAAAGAACTCGTTCTCCTCCGCGGCCGAGACCGTCTCCACGTGCAGCGTGTAGCGCTCGGCGAAGGCGTCCATGATCTCCTCGACGATCACCTCGGGTGCGGACGCACCGGCAGTGATGCCGAGGCTCTTGATGTTGCCGAACTTGCTCCAGTCGATGTCGGTGGCGCGCTGCGCCAGCACCGCGATCTTGCAGCCCTCGCGCTCGGCAACCTCGCGCAGGCGCTGCGAGTTCGACGAGTTGGGAGCGCCGACGACGATCAGCGCATCCACCACGGGCGCCACCTTCTTCACCGCGAGCTGGCGGTTGGTGGTTGCGTAGCAGATGTCTTCCTTGTGCGGACCGTTGATGTTCGGGAAGCGCTCCTTGAGCAACGCCACGATCTCGGCGGTGTCGTCGATCGACAGCGTGGTCTGGGTCACGAAGGCGAGGTTGTTGGGGTCCTTCGGCGTGATGGTCTTGGCGTCCTCGGCGGTCTCGATCAGGGTCACGGCGCCGGGCGGAAGCTGGCCGAGCGTGCCGACCACCTCGGGGTGGTGGGAGTGACCGATCAGGAAGATCTCGCGGCCGCGCTTGAAATGGATCGCGGCCTCGCGGTGCACCTTGGTCACCAGCGGGCAGGTCGCGTCCAGCGAGAACAGGTTGCGGGACTGGGCGTCCGCGGGAACCGATTTCGGCACGCCGTGGGCCGAGAACACCACCGGTGCGGTGGCGTTTTCAGGGATTTCAGCCAGCTCCTCGACGAAGATGGCGCCCTTCTTCTTCAACCCGTCGACAACGTACTTATTGTGCACAATCTCGTGGCGAACATAGACAGGGGCGCCGTATTTATCGAGCGCCCGTTCCACGGTGTCGATCGCCCGGACCACGCCGGCACAGAAGCCGCGAGGAGAACAAAGCACGATCTTGAGGTCTGGCTTGGCTGACATTGAGCGATCTCGTGACCGAATCACCCGTTTCGCCTTCTGGCCGGGGCGGTCGATGATGGGAATTGGGCTTAAGACTGTCGGCTTGAACCTTACAGCGGTTCAATGGGAATTGGGCCCCCTTTCGGGCGGTGTCAAGGCACTATCTATAGCAGAACCATTGCATGGCTAGCCCCTCCGGGCTTATATAGCGCGAATTCCCTGTCATCGCTGATGACCACCGGTTTCGCCTCCAGAGGGGTGGGCGAAGCACAAAGGAGATTTGCCATGAGCAACGCACCTCTGATGCCCAAGGCGACCGCCGTCTGGCTGCTCGAC
>JAEYTQ010000808.1 GCA_023433965.1 Pseudomonadota bacterium
CCTGCTGAAGCTGCCGGACGAGACGATGGTGTTTCCGGCCCACGACTACAAGGGCGACACCGTCTCCACCATCGGCGAGGAGAAGCGCTACAATCCGCGGCTGCAGGTGCGCTCGGTCGACGAATATGTCGAGCTGATGGCCAACCTGAAGCTGCCCAATCCGAAGATGATGGACGTGGCGATCCCCGCCAACATGCATGTCGGCCTGCATCAGGAGGAGCTGGAGAAAGAAGGCCGCGCGCTCAGTGCGGTCGAGGCGATCCGCAGCCTCGGCCGGCCCGACATCCTGCTGGTGGACTTGCGCGAGACCAACGAGCGGATGAAGCACGGCATGCTCGAAGGCGCGCTGCACACGCCCTATCCTTCCGTCGAGGAGAGCCTCAAGCCCGGCGGCATGCTGCGCGAGGTCGTGGCCGCAACCGGGCGCCGCGTCGTGTTCTTCTGCGCCTTCGGCGAACGCTCGGCGATGGCAGTGGCGGCGGCCAAGGAAGCGGGGCTTCTCAATACCGCCCATATCGCCGGCGGCATCGATGCCTGGAAGAAGGCGGGCGGGCCGATCCTGCATTGAGGCCTCGTTGCGGCCCTTGAGTTAAGTCAGGAACCGCACATATTGGGCTGATAGATTCGGATGCAGCATCACCATCCGGGACCAGCCATGGCCAAGACCGCAAAGCCGAGCGAGCCGCCGAAGCAGGCGCAAGACAAGGCAAAGAAGCCCCCGCCTGCGCGCGAGATCGACGACGACTACGAAGACGGCGACATCGCAACGCCGAAGCGCGATCGTTACGGGCCGGATGACGAGCCATTGTGAGGGACCGCCGACGCCAGTGACACACTCCTTGCTGTCGTCCCTCGCCCTCGCTGGCTGCCATGCGCCTGCGTTCATGGACAAATAACCGCTCTCCCCGATAGTTTGCGCTCCCATTCGGGAGTAAAACGGAACAGCAATGGTCGACGTTCTCGCCGCACCGCAGCAAGGCAAGGCGGACAGCGCGCTGCGCACGCTGACGGGAATTTCGATCGCGCATTGGGTCAGCCATTTCCATCTGCTGGTCCTGCCGATGCTGTTTCCGTTCCTGAAGGAGAAGCTCGGGGTCGGCTATATCGAGCTCGGCTTTGCACTCACCGTATTCGCGGTGGTATCGGGATTGACCCAAGCGCCGACCGGCTACCTCGTCGACCATTTTGGCGCCCGCCGAATCCTGCTGGCGGGGCTCGCGCTCGGCGGCTGCGCCCTGATCCTGCTCGGCCTGCACCTCAGCTACGCCTCGCTGATCGCCTGCGCCGTGCTGCTGGGCCTCGCCAACAGCGTCTATCACCCCGCCGATTACGCCATCCTGGCCGAGCACATGGACGAGGCGCGGATGGGCCGCGCCTTCTCGATCCACACCTTTGCCGGCTTTCTCGGCGGTGCAGTCGCGCCGGCGATCGTGGCGGCGCTCGTCACGCTGTCCGGCGGCACTGGCGCGCTGATCGCCTCGGGCGCGATCGGCGTCGCGGTGGCGCTGCTGCTGATCGCCATGAACATTCCGGATGCCGCCGCGCACAGGAACAAGCCCGGCGACGCGCGCGCGCCGAAGCCGGCCGTGATCACGCCGGCGCTGATCACGCTGACCGCTCTGTTCATGCTGCTGAGCCTGTCGGTCGCCGGCATCAACAATTTCGGCGTGGTGGCGCTGATGAGCGGCTACGGTGCCTCTTACTCCGCCGCCAATATCGCGCTGACCGCCTTCCTCGGTGCCAGCGCCATCGGCGTGCTCGCCGGCGGCGTCCTCGCCGACCGGACCGAGCGTCACGGCTATGTCGCGGCCGCCTGTTTCGCTGCCAACGCGGCCATCGTACTGCTGATCGCGCTGGTGACGCTGCCGGGCTGGGTGCTGACCGCCACCATGGCGACCGCGGGCTTTCTCTCCGGCGTGATCGCACCCTCGCGCGACATGCTGGTGCGCAATGCGGCGCCGGCCGGCGCTGCCGGGCGCGCCTTCGGAATCGTCTCCACCGGCTTCAATCTCGGCGGCATCGTCTCACCGCTGCTGTTCGGCTGGATCATGGACCAGAACGCACCGCACTGGGTGTTCGGCGCGTCGGTGATCTTCATGCTGGCGACGGTGGTGCTGTCGCCGTTCACGGAGCGGAAGCGGGAAGCTTCGGCGACTTGAGCGGCCGGTCTCGTGACGTTGTGATTGTGGCCGACAGCGTTCGCCACGCCGCAGTCAACGCCTCCGCTTACGTCGGCGACACCGCGCCCTTCAGCGCAGCCGGCTGCGCTGCCGCGCCACGCGTCAGCCTCGCCTTCTCCGTGTTCGGCCACAGCAGCAGCAGGCCGATGATGCCGGAGCCAATCATGACCGCCGCGTTGATGGTGAAGCCGGTCATGTAGCCGTCGAGCATGCTGTCGGCGCGCTGAATCACGGTGCCCATCACGCTGGGCGCGATGATGCCCGAAAGCGTGTAGAGCGCGCCATAAATCGCGAGGACGGCGCCGCGCTGCGAGGTCGGGGTGAACTCGCCGAGCATCGGCGGACACACGACATAGATCGCCCCGCACAGCCCCGAGCCGACCACGAGCAGTGCGATCTGCAGGCCCGCGCCCTGCACATGCGGCATCATCGCCAGGATCAACCCGCCGATGATCAGCGGCACCGATCCGAGCACGCCGCGCGAGACGCGTGTGGTATAGCCCCGCGCCATCATCACCTGCGAGATCCAGCCGGTGAGGAGGACGATGGTGGCACCGAACACCCAAGGCAGGACCGAGATGAAGCCGGCCTGGCTTTGGGAGAAGCCGAGCCCCTTGACGATGAAGGGCGTGAACCAAGTCAAACCGAGCGACAACGCCCAATAGGCGCCGAACGTCGCGATGACGCAGCCGAGGAAGGTTCGCGAGGTCAGAAGCTGCAGATAGGGGATCTTCGGCTCGGTGGCGGCAAGGACCTCCGTGTCCTCCAGCGGTCCCTCCCTGCCGAGCGCGAGCCAGGCGGCGACCCAGATCAGGCCGACGACACCCAGCGCGCCGAATGCGTAGTGCCAGGAATGGTTGACGATGATCCAGTTCAGCGCCGGCACCGCCAGGATGACGCCGAACGCCGACCCTTGCGACAGGATCGCGGTCGGCAGCGTGCGCTTCTCGTCGGGGAACCATTTGTAGATGGCGTGGGCCGCGACCGAGAAGGCCGGACCTTCGCCCGCGCCGAGCACGATGCGGCAGATCAACAGCGTGGTGAAGGAGACGGTGCCGACCATCGGGAACTGCGCCAGCGCCCAGACCACCGCCATCGCCAGCAACACCCAGCGCGTCGGCACCTTGTTGACGATGAAGCCGACCACGACGGCCGAGATCGAGAACAGGAAGAAGAACGAGGACCCGAGCAGGCCGAATTGCTCGGGACTGAGCTTCATGTCGGTCATGATCGGCACGCCGGCGAGACCGACGACGATCTTGTCGGCGAAGTTCACCACCATGAAGAGGAACAGAAGGAAGGTGATGGTCCAGGCGCCCTTTGGCGTTTTGATCGTCCTAGCCGAGTCGGGCGTTCCCTGAGCGCTCATCATTCTCCCCGCATGTATTTTCGGCACTTTCTTGATTTGGCCGTCTTGGAAGCTAGCAGCGGCTTCCGGGCCGACGCAACCCCGGCATTTCCGCAGCAGGTGTGCTACGCAGCAATCCCGTTAATTCCGTCCGGCGCCATTGATCGTGCTAAGCATCCGTAACCTCTCCAAGACGTTCTCCTCGGCCGGCGAGCCGGTCCATGTGCTGCGCGGCGTCGATCTCGACCTCGGACGCGGCGAGCGCGTCGCGCTGACCGGCGAGTCCGGCAGCGGCAAGAGCACGCTGCTGCACTTGATTGCGGGGCTCGATGCAGCCGATGCCGGCACGATCACGCTCGACGGGATCGAGGTCACCAAGCTGGCGGATGCCGGACGCGCCAGCTTGCGCCGCGACC
>JAEYTQ010000812.1 GCA_023433965.1 Pseudomonadota bacterium
GACGAGGACGAGGACGCCGAAGAGGAAATCGAAGAAGAGGTCGTCGAGTCCGTCGGCGGCGACGACGTGCTGGAGGAAGTGCCGGAACGCACCTTCCGCCCGCGTCGCCAGTACAAGATCCAGGAAGTCATCAAGCGCCGCCAGGTGATGCTGGTGCAGGTCGTCAAGGAAGAGCGCGGCAACAAGGGCGCGGCGCTGACGACCTACCTCTCGCTGGCCGGCCGCTACGCCGTCCTGATGCCCAATACCGCGCGCGGCGGCGGCATCAGCCGCAAGATCACCAGCGCGCAGGACCGCTCCCGCCTCAAGGAAGTGGTGCAGGATCTCGACGTGCCCGAGGGCATGGGCATCATCCTGCGCACCGCCGGCGCCGCCCGGACCAAGCCCGAGATCAAGCGCGACTTCGAATATCTGATCCGGATGTGGGAGACGGTGCGCGACCTCACGCTGAAGTCGCAGGCCCCAACCCTCGTCTACGAGGAAGGCTCGCTGATCAAGCGCTCGCTACGTGACCTCTACAACAAGGAGATCGACGAGATCCAGGTTGCGGGCGATGCCGGCTACCGCGAAGCGCGCGACTTCATGAAGATGCTGATGCCCGCCAATGTCGGCGCGGTGAAGCAGTATCGCGACGGCCAGCCGCTGTTCTCGCGCATGGGCGTCGAGAGCCAGCTCGATGCGATGTTCTCGCCGACCGTGCAACTGCGCTCCGGCGGCTATATCGTCATCAACCAGACCGAAGCGCTGGTCTCGATCGACGTCAACTCCGGGCGATCGACCCGCGAGCACCACATCGAGGACACCGCGCTCAAGACCAATCTGGAAGCGGCCGAAGAGGTCGCCCGCCAGCTCCGCCTGCGCGACCTCGCCGGCCTGATCGTCATCGATTTCATCGACATGGACGAGAAGCGCAACAACCGCGCGGTCGAGCGCAAGCTGTCCGATTGCCTCCGGCAGGATCGCGCGCGAATCCAGGTCGGCCGCATCTCGCATTTCGGCCTGCTCGAGATGTCGCGCCAGCGCATCCGCGCCAGCGTGCTGGAGAGCTCGACCGATCCCTGCCCGCATTGCGGCGGCACCGGCCATGTCCGCTCGGTCTCCTCGGTCGCGCTCCAGCTGCTGCGCGGTCTCGAAGAGATCCTGATGAAGGGCGCAACCCACAATCTGGTGGTTCGCACCCGCACCGACGTCGCGCTTTATGTGCTGAACCACAAGCGCGGCCATCTGCGCGACCTCGAAAACGGCTTCAAGGTCACGCTCTCGGTCATCGCAGATTCCAGCGTTAGCGGCCCGCAGGCCTATGTGATCGACCGCGGCGAGCAGGTGCATACGCTCGAAGCCGCCAAGGCGCTGCTCGTGGCACAAGCCGCTGCGAGCCCGCCGCCGCAGGTCGAAGAGGCCTATGACGACGAGGACGGCTTCGACATCGAGACCGAAGCCGAGGTCGAAACCGAAGAGACCGAAGGTCTTGCCGACGAGCAGGCGGCCGGCGAGGCCGCCTCGGAGCAGGACGGTCAGCGCCGCAAGCGCCGGCGTCGCCGGCGCGGCCGCGGTGCCCAGCGCGAAGGTGAGTTGCGCGAGGATACGCCGGCCAGCCTGCCCGAGCCGGCGATGGTTGCCGCTGAAGGCGAGGACGAGGCCGAGTCCGAGCAGGACGGTGAGGAAGGCGAGGAACAGGCGGCCCGTGGCGAGCAGCAGGGCAGCGGCGAGCGCCGGCGCCGGCGTGGTCGCCGTGGCGGACGCCGTCGGCGTGGTGGCGGCGAGGAAGGTCTTGCCGGCTCCATCAGCGACGAACTCGGCGCCAATCCGCCGTCGGAAGCTGCCGAGGCCGTCGCCGATTTCGACGGCTTCTCCAGCGAGGCTGCGCCCTCGATCGCTCACGCCGAGCACGCCGAGACCAATCACATCCAGGCCGAGCATACGCAGGCCGGACCCATCGAAGCCGAGCGCACCGCCGAACCGCAAGTCGCGCAGCCTGGGCCGCGCGACGAGCAGCGAACCGAGGCGACTCTCCCGGAGCCGGCTCCCGCCACCGCGACCGCAGCGCCGGAAGAAGAGCCCGGCGACAAGGCTGCGCGGCGTCGCTCCACCGTCCGGGAAAAGGTGAGCTTCGTGCTGAACAGCCAGCCCGAGCCCGCAACGCCCGCGGCGGAAGCGGCCGAACCGGTTGCTGCGGCGGCACCTGAGCCCGTGCCGGAGGCCGCCAGCGAAACCCCGGCCGCTCCGCGCCGTGCCGGCTGGTGGTCACGCCGCTTCGGCGGCGGCGAGTAAAGAGAACAATGGAGTTGAAACCGCCCGGCCAAGCCGGGCGGTTTTGATTTTGGTGAGGTCAGCTGTGATGCAGAGCGCGATCATTCTCGGCGGCGGCATGGTGGGCGTGGGTGCTGCGCTGCATCTGCAGCAACGCGGCTGGTCGGTCACGCTGGTCGATCGCAGGGAGCCGGGCCGCGAGACCAGCTACGGCAATGCCGGGATGATCCAGGCGGAAGCGGTGCGCCCCTACCCGATGCCGCGCGATCTCGCTTCGCTCTTGAAGATCGCGACCGGTCGTACCAACGACGTGCGCTACAGCCTCTCCTCGCTTCATCTCCACGTGGAGCCCCTGCTCCGCTACTGGTGGCATTCGGCGCCGAAGCGGCATCGCGAGGCGATCGCGGCGTGGGCACGGCTGATCGCCTACGCGACGGCCGAGCACGACATCCTCATTCGCGCGGCGCATGCCGACAACCTCATCCGCCGCGCCGGCTACCGCGCGCTGTACCGCGACCGCGCCTCACTGGATCTCTCGATCAAGGCTGCGGAGGAAGATCATCGCGAGTTCGGCGTGAACTTTCGCGTGCTCTCGGGCAGCGAGCTGGCCAAGGCCGAACCGATCCTCCGCGACGATCTCCCGGGAGCAATCCACTGGCTCGACACCTGGACGGTGTCCGATCCCGGCGCGCTGGTCACGGCCTATGCCGAGTTGTTCGAGCGCCTCGGCGGCAGGATCGTGCTCGGCGATGCGCAGTCGCTGCAACAGATTGCGAACGGCTGGTCGGTCGACACCGACCGGGGCCGCATCGACGCGGCCAACGCCGTCGTGACGCTCGGGCCTTGGTCGCCCGACCTCCTCCACAAATTCGGCTATCGCATTCCGCTCGTGCGCAAGCGCGGCTACCACATGCACTACAGCGGTGGCGCCTCGCTCGACCTGCCGCTGATCGACAAGACGGGCGGCTATGCCATGGGTCCGATGGCCAGGGGCATCCGCATCACCACGGGCGCGGAGCTGACAGGCACGGACGCACTCGCAACCCCGGTGCAGCTCGCCAGTGCCGAAGCCTCGGCACGCGAGCTGATCGACCTCGGCAAGCGGGTCGAGCCGGATCCGTGGTTCGGCACCCGGCCCTGCACGCCCGACATGCTCCCGGTGCTCGGCCGCGCCCCGCGCCACCCCGGCCTCTGGATGAACTTCGGCCACGGCCACCAGGGCTTTACGCTGGGACCTGCGACCGGACGCCTGCTCGCGGAGATGATGAGCGGCGAAACACCCGCGGTCGATCCGACGCCGTATCGGCCTGAGCGGTTCTAGAGTGGAATGGCTTTAGTTGAAATCGATCGCCACCGGCTCGGTGCAACCTCTCCGGCTGCGGAAGAAGTCGCACCCAGCCGGTCGCCGGGAAGTCTATCAAACTCGTCCGCGGCGCAGATCGGACGGCGTAGTGCCATAGCGGCGGCGAAAGGCGTGGTTGAAATGCGAAAGGTCGCCAAAGCCACCAGCGTACGCGATGGCGGCGATTGACTGGTCGGAATGGCGCGAATCCAACAGTAAGCGATGAGCGAAGGCAAGGCGCTCGGCGAGGACGAACTGAGAGAAGGTCGTTCCCTCGGTTTCGAACAGCATGTGGATGTAGCGCGGCGTTACGCGGTGGCGCAACGCGACCGCGGTCACCGTGAGATCGCGCTTCGTCAGATTGGCGGCAATGTCGTTTTTCACAGCCTTTAGTCTTGCCGCACGCACACCCCGTCCAGCTGCAACCGCTGCGGCGTCGCTCGTGGCCCCGAGCGCCAATGCGACGAGATCGTGGATGTGGTTGGCAGCGAGACGGCGAACCGCTGGATCGGTTAGGTCGAATTTCTCTCGCCATGGCAGGAGGTAAGACCTCAGGAGCTGCAGGGCATCGTTCGCAACGACCCGGGTTGCGGCCAGCTCAACATTGGGAACGAGCGTCGCGAGAACGGATCGAGGAAGCATTATCACGATGTCGTCGAGCTGGCGAAACTGCAAGCCGCCAGGCTCGTTATGGAGGATGCCGGCGGCTTCCCCCGGTCTGACCAGGAGATCCACGCCGCGCTGGGAACGCTGCACCGGGCCGCCAAGAGGCATGACGAGCGAAAAAGTATCGTCCCCATCCTTTATCAGGTCGCTCGTCCTGCTCCAATGCGCGGCGGTGCCGGAGAAGCACCAGCCGATCTTCACATCCGGAAGGGCGATCAAGGTGGCCTCGACGTCCAACGGACCTTCAGACAGCGGTTCGAATTCGAGCCGGCACATCTGCCGGGAAAACTCCTCTCGCCAGAAAGGTGTGCGGTGGGATTCAGGAACATCCCGCGTCGAGACGCGCAAGCGGGGAACATCGGACGACTGCAACGTCATGGACGCCCTCTTCCAAATTCCAGCATGACAAGTACCAGTTAGGACGACATGCGAAAAGCGTGAAGTTTCACTCTCAGCCAAGACTCGCTTCTCTCCTGCCCAAGACCGAGGCATCACCAATCCCTTAGTGTGCAAAACATACTCGGACCGTCAGCCTTGGGCGGACGGCAGACAATGGGAATGCTTTCAAGAAAATGCGCGCGGTTTTGATCAGCGCTGTTTTGGTTTTCGCCCTTTTCGCTGCCGCATCGCCGTCAGCCGAAGCACGCGACACCTTCCTTACCGGAGGCCCGGGCGGTGGAAATTTCCGCGACCAGTGCAGGCCGGGCCAGTATTTGGCTGGCGTCTCCGTACGTTACGGAAGCGTGTTGGACGCGGTGATCCCCTTCTGCGCCACCTTCAATGCGAAGACCGGGTTGCTTGGCGCGCCAGGGTTTCCGATGCAGCGCCATGGCGGCAGCGGCGGCGGCGCGGCTGGACCAACGACCTGCAACAACACCCAGTATGTGTCGGGGATGATGTTCGGCTACACGCGGGACGCCAGAGGCGCAGCCAAATATATCGCGTCGATCCAGCTCGACTGCGCACCGATCCGCGCCGGAGGTGAAGCCGGTCGTCCCCGGATCGGGGCCAGTGGAAGGGTGGCCCATGGCGGCGTGACATGCGGGGACGGCCAAGCCGTCATCGGGATGATCGGGCGCTCGGGCGGTTACGTCGATGCGCTCGGGCTGATTTGCGGTCCGCGACCCGTCCCGACCGGCCCGGTCGTTTCGCAACCGCCGCCCGGTCCGGGGCCGAAGCCGGACGCGATCCTCAATCAAAGAGCATCGAGCTCAGTCGAGACCGGAGTCGATCGACCGGGTCAGGACTACAAGAACTTCAACTTGGTGGTCTCGATCGCGGGCTTCGATCCCTGCAAGTCAGCTTGCGAGGCCGATGCGAATTGCAAGGCTTGGACCTTCGTCAAGTCGGGCGTGCAGGGGCCCCAACCGAGATGCTGGTTGAAGTCGGGTGTTCCTCCGCCAAAGCCGAACGGATGCTGCGTCTCGGGCGTAAAAGCGGGCAACTGAACCATGCAACGATGGCTCATTGCGGTGTTGATGAGTTGCGCCGCGGTTTTCGGCGGTGATGCCTCCCTCGCCCAGAACAAGCTCACTCCTTATCCTGCGCAAAGGACTCCCGACAGTTGCGCCGCCTGGGCGCGGGAGAACGGATTGCAGGGGGCCTCATCGTCCGTGAACGCATGTTTGCACGGAGGCCAGAGTGGCAGCGGATCGAGCGCGCCGCCGAATCCGCCGGTCGCGCCGGTTGCGCCCAAAGCGCAGGCTCCGCCGCGGCCGGCATCACCTCAGTCGGCCAAGTGCAGGAAGATGGCTCTCGAATTGGGGATGACGGGTCGCACGGTGGATCATTATGTGCGGCGCTGCCTCAGGCGCAACGGAGCCTCCTCGTCGCCAATATCGACTGAATCCTTGATGCATTCGTCAGTGGAGAAGCTCTGCTCACAGGCAAACGAATGAGACGTTATCTCGCATGAATTCAAGGGGTCGCGGCTGTCGGGAGACTCCTGCCCTCGGGCGGAAAGGGGCGTCAGATGTTCGAAATGTCACGAACGACTTGCAGTCTGCGCGTTGCCCGCGCCGTGCACGTGCTGACCGTGGCTTGCTTCCTCGCCGCTGGCTCCGTCGGTGTGAGCAGCGTCAGCGCGGCGGGAGCGGTCTTGGTCGAACCGGGTGCGGACCGCGCAGGCAATGATTATCGAAACTTCGAGGTCGGCAACGCGGATCTGCGAGACCAACCGGAATTGATCTGCCAAACGGCGTGCCAGAAAGACGCCCAATGCAGAGCCTGGACCTACGTGAAGCCAGGTGTTCAGGGTCCCAAGGCCCGGTGTTGGTTGAAGACCGCAGTCCCGGCCGTGCGAGCCAACAATTGCTGTGTATCCGGCGTCATGACGGGAATCGAACAGGGTATCGACCGAGCCGGCAGTGACTACAGAAATTTCGAAATCGGCAATGCGGATCTTCGGAACCAGCCGGAATTGGCCTGCCGAGCCGCATGTCGGAAGGAAGCCCAATGCAAGGCCTGGACCTACGTCAAACCAGGTATTCAGGGCGCCAACGCACGGTGTTGGCTCAAGACCGCCATTCCAATCGCACGCGTCAATAACTGCTGCACATCCGGATCACCTTGATCGGTGAAGCGCGCGTGGGCGGCGGTTGCGTGCACCTCCGCTCCGCAGGAGAGCCAAACAGATGCTCAGTCAGACGAACGATGTTTCGCGAGGGTTTAAGTTATTTGGAGCAAACATAATGTCGATCCAGAGAGAACTTCATCGGGTTTTGAAACTTGCGTCCGTACACTTATTTGCGTGTGCGCTTCTTCTCGGTCCGGCCAATGCCGCCGAGCGCGAGACCACCGTCGAGACCGGCATCGACAGGCCAGGCGGCGATTACAAGAGTTTCGATCTGGAGCCCTCTATTGGGGGCTTCGCACCCTGCAAGGCGGCATGTGAAGCCGATGAAAGGTGCCATATCTGGACGTTCGTCAAGTCGGGTGTGCAGGGACCGAAGGCGAGATGCTGGCTAAAAGACAAGCGCCCCCCGACTGTTGTTCGAAACAATTGCTGCGTTTCAGGCGTAATGATAAAAAAAACCGGACGGCCCCGGACGACACCTCCACCATCATCAACATCATCGCTGGGATCTCAGGTTCTCGCCTACGCGGTTGCGCAGCTGGGCAAATGCGTCGATAGTACCGGCAAAACCCGAGCTCCCTGTCCGCCTCTGCCCATGGGAAAGACCGGCGAAGGCGAATGTACGCATCTGGTGCAGGCGGCCGTCGCGAGTGTCGGCGGGAAATATTCGCCAGGCAGCTACGTATGGGGCGACAAAGTCACGACCCCTTACCAACCCGGCGACATCATCCAGCTCTTCAAAGTCAAGCTCGTGGGCCCCAACGGGTGGTGGGAGACCTCGACTCAACACTCCGCGATCATCGAGTCGGTCAGTGGCGGCGTACTCAATGTCATCGAACAAAATACCTGGATCGACGGCAGCAAAACAAACCGTCGCTATGTCACACGCGGCACGATCAATTTGAACTGGAAGCTCGAACGCGGGAACTACATCGTCTACCGAGCGGCCAAGTGATTGCGCTGAGGGTCGACACCTAGTGTCGATCCTCCGCAGATGGGCTTGCCGCAACAGCAAGCCTACCGGCCCGACCTCAGCCGGCCGCAGCTGGCTCGGAACCGAAAGTCTCACAGATGTTCGAAGCTTTGGGAGAACAAAGGCCGGGCAACACCAAGGGAAAGTGAATCGGTATGTCAGCATCGAACTTTGCCAAGCTCATGCTTGCAGTGGTGGCTGGCGGTCTCCTTCTTGCGAGCTTGCCGCGAGCCGAGGCCAGAGAATGCAGATGGTCCGGGACGGCTCCGCTGTGCGAGCCACAATGTCCGGCGGGCTGGAAATACATGTCGAAGCGACCTGGTGGATGCGTGACCGGCTTTCAGATCCTGTGCTGCGAGCCGCAGGGCAGTACCACTCAGGCCGACAGGGTTGCTCCTTGCCACCAGCAGTGCGCCCCACTCCTCGGATCGGTGAAGCCAAAGGCGGAGGCGCAGCGCGTCTACGGCAATTGCCGTGCGCTGTGCGACCGCAAGGGGACCGTCAAGTGTCCCGACGGCAGTGTGAAGTCCTGGAAAGATCCGAAATGCGGCCGATGAGGCTGTTGCATGAACAAGGGAAGTCGCCTCTCACAGCAAAGTGCCGCACTTTCATTAGCGCTGACATGGGCTGTCTTGGCGATGCCCCCACTGGCTATTTAAGCCAGTGCGCGATCCGGTCGACTGCCTCCCGCATCTCCTCGGCAGACCGTGCATAGGAGAAGCGGACAAACGAGCGTCCATGGATTGGATCGAAGTCGAGGCCGGGTGTCGCCGCAACGCGGGCCTCTTCCAGCATCCGCTTGGCGAATTCGAAACTGTCGGCGGTGAAGTCCGAAACGTCGGCATAGAGGTAGAAGGCACCGTCGGCAGGCAGGAACTTGCTGAGCCCCACTTTGGGCAACCGCTCGATCAGAATGCGCCGGTTTTCCTGATAACCGTGCTTGATCTCCTCCATCTCGGCCGCGCCGTCGAAGGCGGCCTCTGCCGCGATCTGCGACAGCGACGGCACCGAGATCGAGAGGTTTTGCTGGAGCCGCTCGATCGGCCGCACCAGAATCTCCGGCACGACCATCCAGCCGACGCGCCAGCCCGTCATACAGAAATACTTCGAGAACGAGTTGATCACGAGGGCCTGCTCGGACAGCGCCGCTGCCGTCACGGCTGGAAAGGCGTAGTCGAGCCCGTGATAGATCTCATCCGAGATGAAGCGGATGCCGGCATCTTCCGCGGCCGCAATGAGGCTGGCGAGCGCTTCGCGCGACATCATCGTGCCCGTCGGATTGGCGGGACTGCCGACCAGCACGCCTTTCAGCGGCGCCTTGCGATGGGCGGCGAGCAGCGCCTCGCCGGTGAGCGCGTGACGCGTCTCGTTCGTGGTCTCGATCAAGACCGGCTCGCAGCCGAGCGCGGTCAGGATGTGGCGGTATGGCGGATAGCCCGGCACCGTCACGGCGACGCGGTCGCCCGGCTCGAACATCGACAGGAAGGCCAGGATGAAGCCGCCGGAGGAGCCGGTCGTCACGACGATCCGCTCGGGGCTGAGGTCGCAGCCATGGGTGTCGCGATAATGCCGGGCAATGCGCTCGCGCAACGACGGGATGCCGAGCGCGGAGGTATAATCGATCCGCCCCGCCTCGAGCGCCGCATGGGCGGCTGCGATCGCGGTCCTCGGTGCGCCGGCAGAGGGCTGGCCGACCTCCATATGGACCACATGGCCGCCGGCGGCCTCGATCCGGCCCGCCGCGGCCATGACATCCATCACCATGAACGGGGGAACATCGCTTCGGCGGGAGGGCTCGAGCCACTGCCCCAACCGGTTCCTCAATGTCGCATCGTGCATCGATTTCTGCTATTGGCTGGCGAACCGACCGTGCGGTCCTTGGAACAGGGCGCTTGCGCCCCAGACTGGCCGCAATGTACGGCTCATAAGGGGCACGGCCCACAGGCCATATCGCGTATTCGGTCCGCCGCCAATCGCCAAGACCAATCACGAAACTGCTTGACCAAGTCCCCCTTGACCAACACCCCTCAGATCAAGACTCCTTGACCGAGCCCGTTTGACCAAGACCGCTTGATGTTGCTCCAGATCTCATTGCGCAAGAAGGCCTCCGCCCTCACCGCCCTCGTCACGGCCGCGGCGATCGTGCTGACGCCGATTTCGGCCGCGCGCGCACAGGCCAAGGGGCCGCCGGTCCTGCGCGATACCGAGACCGAGCAGCTGCTGCGCGACTACACCCGCCCGATCCTGCGCGTCGCGGGCCTGGAGAAGCACAACATCCAGATGGTGATCATCAACGACAGCTCGTTCAACGCCTTCGTCGCGGACGGCCGGCGCATCTTCGTCAATTGGGGCGCGCTGCTCCAGTCGGAGACGCCGAACCAGATCATCGGCGTGCTCGCGCACGAGACCGGACATCTGGCGGGGGGCCATCTGTCCAAGCTGCGGGAGCAGCTCGCCAACGCCCAGACCCAGATGATCATCGCGATGCTGCTCGGCGCCGGAGCGATCGCGGCCGGCAGCACCCAGCGCAGCAGCGCCGGCAACAACGGCCTCGCCAATGCCGGCGCGGCCGCGATCGCCGCTCCGCAGGAGATGATCCGCCGCACGCTGTTGTCCTACCAGCGCCAGCAGGAGGAGAACGCCGACCGCGCCGGCGTCAAATTCCTGACCGCGACGCAGCAATCGCCGAAGGGCATGTACGAGACCTTCAAGCGCTTCACCAGCGAGAGCCTGTTCGCTTCACGCGGCGCCGATCCCTATCTCCAGTCGCATCCGATGCCGGCTGAGCGCGTCGCCTCGCTGCAGGAATTCGCAAGCACCAGCCCCTACTGGAACAAGAAGGATGAGCCCGCGCTCCAGCTCCGCCACGAGATGGTGCGCGCCAAGATATCGGCTTTCATGGAACGGCCCGAGACGGTCTACCGCCGCTATCCCCAGACCAATGACAGTCTGCCGGCGCGCTATGCCCGCGCCATCAGCACCTATCTGCATGGGGATTTGCGCAGCGCTCTTAATCAGATCGACGCGCTGATCCAGGTGCAGCCGAACAACCCGTACTTCTACGAGGTGCGCG
>JAEYTQ010000818.1 GCA_023433965.1 Pseudomonadota bacterium
CGACATTTCCGTGCCCGTCGCAGCCGTGCCCGCCTTCATCGCCGAGGCCGATGCCGCCGTGGTGAAGCTGATTCCCGGCGCGCGGCCGGTGCCGTTCGGCCATCTCGGCGACGGCAATTTGCACTACAATGTCAGCCAGCCCATTGGCGCCAACACCCCCGACTACCTCGCGCGCTGGCACGACGTGAACGCGGTGGTGTTCGAGATCGTGCTGCGCATGGGCGGTTCGATCTCGGCCGAGCACGGCATCGGCGTGCTCAAGCGCGACGAACTGCCCGAGGTAAAGGACAAGACCGCGATCGAGCTGATGCACGCGATCAAGGCGATGCTCGATCCGCACGGCATCATGAACCCGGGGAAGGTGCTGTGAGCGTCTCGCTCGTGATCGATGCGATCACAGACACGGATATCGAGAAGGTCGTCGCGCTGTGGCAGCGCTGCGGCCTGACCCGTCCCTGGAACGATCCGCATGCCGACATCGCGTTGGCGCGGCGGCGCGATAATTCCACCGTGCTGGTGGGCCGCGACGATGGTGCGATCGTCGCCACCGTGATGGTCGGCCATGACGGCCATCGCGGCTGGGTCTATTACGTCGCGGTCGATCCCGACAGCCGGAAGCGCGGCCACGGCCGCATCATCATGGCCGCGGCGGAGGACTGGCTGCGCGCGGCCGGAATTCCAAAACTGCAGCTGCTGGTCCGGCGCGAGAACGCGCAGGCCAATGCCTTCTACGATGCGCTGGGCTTCGAGCTATCGACCTCCGTGATGTTCCAGAAGTGGCTCGACGGCCGCGAGAGCACGCCAAGTAATTGAGATCAAGCCATGACCATCTCCGACCGCGTCCGCATCAAGGACGTCCGCGTGCTCTCGGACGGCTGGACCACACTGAAGACCACGACGTTCGAGTACCGGCGTGCCAACGGCGAATGGCAGACGCAGCACCGCGAAACCTATGAGCGCGACAACGCCGCTGCCGTGCTGCCGTACAACCTCGCGCGGCGTACCGTGATCCTGGTGCGCCAGTTCCGCCTGCCCGCCTTCATCCGCGGCCATGACGACCTCCTGATCGAGGCCGCCGCGGGCGTGCTGGACAACGCTTCCCCGGAAGAGCGCATCCGCGCCGAGGCGGAGGAAGAGACCGGCTATCGTCTGCACCACGTCCACAAGGTGTTCGAGGCCTTCATGAGCCCCGGCGCCATTACCGAGAAGCTGCATTTCTTCGTCGCCGAATACGAGCCGGAGATGCGCGTCAGCGACGGCGGCGGGCTCGCGCATGAGGGCGAGGACATCGAGGTGCTGGAGCTCTCGATCGACGAGGCGCTGGCGATGATCGCCGACGGCCGCATCATCGACGCCAAGGCGATCATGCTGCTGCAACACGTGGCACTGCACGTCTTTAGGTAGATGATGCTCTTCACCCTCCCCTGGAGGGTAAGCAACAGCTCCGATGCCGCACCATCCTCATCTGCAATTCAGGACTGCATCAACCGCTCCCCCATTGAGCGCCTCCAAAACTATCTCTAGTCTGGCTCCAACCAAGAACCAGGAGACGCGCCCAATGTCCGCTCCGCGCGACGATGAATTCGGCTTCGCACCCGACTACGATTCCCCCGTCCCCTACATGCAGCGCACCCGCGATTACTACGCGGCGATCGGCTACACCACGCCGTATCGCTGGGCGCATTACACGGAGGCGCCGTTCCAGGCGCTGAGGAAGCCGCTGGCGAAGTCGCGCGTCACCATCATCACGACGGCGGCGCCCTACGATCCCGCCAAGGGCGATCAGGGCCCCGGCGCGGCGTATAACGGCAGCGCGAAATTCTACCAGGTCTACGACGGCGACACGTCCAGGCAGCACGATCTGCGCATCTCGCACATCGGCTACGATCGCAAGCACACGAGCGCCACCGACAGTGGCACCTGGTTTCCTCTGCCGCAACTGTTGAAGGCGAGTGCCGCGGGCCGCATCGGGGAGGTTGCGCCGCGCTTCTTCGGCGCACCCACCAACCGCAGCCACCGGGTCACGCTCGACACCGACGCACCGGAGATTCTCTCGCGCTGCCTGGCCGACAAGGTGGACGTCGCCGTACTGGTGCCGAACTGCCCGGTGTGTCACCAGACCACGGCGCTGGTGGCGCGGCATCTGGAACGGAACGGCATTCCGACCGTGGTCATGGGTTGTGCCAAGGACATCATCGAGCACGCTGCGGTTCCGCGGTTCCTTTTCAGCGATTTCCCGCTCGGCAATTCCGCCGGCAAGCCGCACGATGTCGCCTCGCAGACGCAGACGCTGGAGCTCGCGCTCACGCTGCTGGAGACCGCGAGCGGGCCGCAGACGACCATGCAGTCGCCGCTGCGCTGGAGCGAGGACGCCTCCTGGAAGCTCGACTACAACAACGTCGCACAGCTCTCGCCCGAAGAGCTGGCCCGGCGCCGCGCCGAATTCGACAAGCAGAAGGAGATCGCGCGCGGCAACCGCGCCGCCTGACGTCCTCCAACAACGATAAGCCGAGGGGAGAGCGACGTGACGCGACCGTTCGAGGGCGTGAAGATCCTGGATTTCACGCAAGTGCTGGCCGGTCCTTACGCCAGCTATCAACTTGCATTGTTGGGCGCCGACGTCATCAAGGTCGAGCGGCGCGAGGGCGAGGACATGCGCCGCACCCCGCTCTCCCGCGAATGGGCCGAGCGCGGGCTGGCGCCGGCGTTCCAGGCCGTCAATGGCAACAAGCGCAGCCTGACGCTGGACCTGCAAAAGCCCGAGGCGATCGCGATCGTGAAAAAGCTTGCCGCGCAGGTCGACATCGTCATGGAGAATTTCCGTCCGGGCGTGATGGACAAGCTCGGCATCGGCTACCAGGCGCTGTCGGCGATCAATCCCAGGCTGATCTATTGCGCGGTCTCCGGCTTCGGTCAGACCGGCCCCGACCGTTTGCGGCCCGGCTATGACGGCAAGATGCAGGCGCTGTCGGGCATCATGGCAATCACGGGCCACCCCGAGACCGGGCCGACCCGTGCCGGCTTTGCGGTCTGCGACGTGCTGTCGGGCGCCACCGCCGCGTTCGGCGTCTCCAGCGCGCTGTATCAGCGCGACCGCACCGGCAAGGGCCAGTTCATCGACGTCTCCATGCTGGAGGCGACGCTGGCGTTCCTGTCGGGGCAGATCGCGGACTGGTCGGTGGCCGGCCATCGCCAGACGCTCTCGGGCAACCAGGCCGTGAGCCGCCGGACCACGGCCAACCTGTTCAAATGCGGCGACGGCCACATCCTGCTCGCCGTCAACAACGAGAAGCAGTACCGCGCATTGATGAGCACGCTCGGCCGCGAGGACACGCTGAGCGATCCGCGTTTTGCCGACTGGTTTTCGCGCAACGAGAACGAGCCGGCGCTTCGCGCCATCATCGAAGAGGCGCTGGCGTCAAGGCCCGCACGCGAATGGGAGACGATTCTGGAAGACGCCGGCGCGCCCTGCGCCAGCATCTGGAAGGTCGAGGAGGTCATCGATCATCCGCAGATTGCCGCGCGAGGCGCCATTCAGGAACTGGACACGCCCTACGGTAGGCTCCGCTTCGCCGGCAGCGGCTTCAAGCTCGCCCATGGCGGCGGAAAGCTCGATCGCATGGCGCCGGAGCTGGGGGCGGATACGGACGCGGTGCTGGGCGAGCTGGGGTTCGATGCTGCGGAGATCGCGGCGCTAAAGGCAAGAGAGATCGTCTAGAACTCCGCTGCGGTCGGGTGGGCAAAGGCTCAACGCGCCGTGCCCACCAATCTATCCGTTTCCTCGGCGAATGATCGTGGGCACGCTGCGCTTTGCCGACCCTATGGGAGCTAGAACAACGAACCCTGGCCGTCATCTGGAGACGCTGCGGCTACCTTCCTCACGGCCTTCTTCGGCTTGGCCGCTTCTGCCTCCACCTCCATCTCCTCCGCGCTGATCGGCAGCACGAGCTGGTCGTCGTCGTTCGCGACGCGGTTGACACGGGTGGAGACGGGATGCCAGGCGAACTCGCCGGCCCGCGGCGGGCTCATCAGCGGCAGGATCGCATCGACCTCGTCGCTGCGGCAATCGAGCCAGCGCTCGAAATCGCGCGGGCTGATGGTGACGGGCACGCGGTCATGCAGTTCCGCGAGGTCCTCGCCCGCCGCGGCCGTGACGATCGCGACCGTATCGAGCTCCTCCCCGTTCGGCCCGATCCAGGTTTCGAACAACGCGGCAAAGCCGAGCGGTTCGCCGTCGGCGCGATGAATGAAGAATGGCTGCTTGCGGCCGGCCTCTGTCTTCCATTCGTAATAGCCGTCGGCCGGGACCAGGCCGCGGCGGCGACGGATCGCCTTCTTGAAGGCGGGCTTCTCCAGCACCGTCTCGGAGCGGGCGTTGATGAGAAGCGTGAAGCCGCGGGGGTCCTTGACCCACGTGGGCAGCAATCCCCAGCGCATCAGACGGAAATGGCGGGCGCCGTTCTCGATCCATACGACCGGAATCGGTTGTGTCGGTGCGACGTTGTACCGGGGCGGGAAGTTCGGCTGCTCGACATAGCCGAACAGTTGCCGCAAAGCCGCGGGGGCCGAAGTTATGACGAAGCGTCCACACATCCTTGGAGGCCTATATAGGGTCCGTTCAGGTCCTTTTAACCCCGAACGTTAACACTGCGGCAGATGAGCTCAACGGCCACCCAACCCGCGCGGACGCATGTACAGACGGGCCCCGAGGCGGCCGCCTGGGCCGAACGGCTGCGCCTGGCCAACATCAACCCGCGGACCGGGCTTGCCACCGACTACCTCAATCATTTCAATGAAGCGGTGATGCTGCTGGAAATGGTCCCGGACATGCCGGAATGCGCCGAAGATTTCCTGACCTGGACGCCGCTGTCCTATGCCGAGCATTTCACAGCGTCGAATTTCAAGGCGCGGGACCTCGCCATCGAGGCCTATGAGAAGGCCGATCCCAACGTGCGCGCCCAGTTCGACCACATCACCGATACCATGAC
>JAEYTQ010000819.1 GCA_023433965.1 Pseudomonadota bacterium
CGGTGACCTTGGCCTCGAAGGCGCGGGTGAGGTCGTCGAGCGCCTGGGCGCGGCGCATCTTGCCGTCGTTCTCGGCCTGCTTCTCGGCGGCGAGCCGGTCAGCGCGGCTCATGTTGTCCTTGAACACCTGAACGGCCGCCGCCATCGCGCCGATCTCGTCGGAGCGCTCGGCACCGGGAATGCCCTCGGCAACCTCACCGTCGGCGAGGCGCGACATCCGCGTCGTCAGGCTGACGATCGGCGCGCAGACGCGGCGGCGAACGATCACGACGAGGCCGGCGCTCGCGATCAGCACCGCGGCAAGGCCTGCAAGCGCAATGACGAAGCTGGTGCGCGCGGCCGATGAGGCGCCGGCGAGGATCTGCTCGGCGTTGTCGTAGAAAGCGTCGCGGACACCGATGATGGTGCCGAGGCCGCGCTGCGTGGCGGCGTAATAGGTCTCCATGTCGTGTTCGTATTTGCCGGTGACGGCGCCGTCCTTGACGAGCTTGAGCTGGCGGCCGAATTCCTCGACATAGATCGCGTTGAACTTCTCCAGCGCCTCCGCGACATTCGCCGGCGTTGCCGGATTGCCGCGCAATTCCTGCAGCGACATCACGATCTGGTCGTTGCGGCCCTGCGAGCGGGCGATGTCGGCCTTCTCGGCGTCGGTCGCCGGTTTCTTGCCCCCCACGAGATTCTTGTGCAGGCTGGAATTGAAGCCGCCGACGTCGCGCAGCGTCATCGCGATGTTGGCGTAACTGGCCTGCCGGTAGGCGTCGCCGTTGAGGATCGCCATGCGGCGGACCTGCTCGTTGAGCAGCGCGGTCACGCCGGCATTGAGCACGGCATTGTCGGCGACGATCTTCTTGGCCGCGTCCTTGCGCGTATCCGCAGGACCGGCCAGCGCCTTGTCGATCGCCTCGCGCAGCGCCACGAACTTCGTATTGATGCCATCGATGTTGCTGCCGATGGTGCTGCCGTCGTCCAAGGAGCCGGGCAGCTCCTTGCGCAGCGCGTTCATCCTGTCGCGGGCGCCGTCGGTCTGCTTGCGCAGCTTGCCCTGCTCGGTCAGCAGCGCCGGGTCGATGCTCGGCGGGCCATAGAGGATGTTGGTGGAAAAGCCGCGCTCGGGGTTGAGGTAACGCGGGATGTCGCTGACCGCGCGGACGATCGCCAGGCGGCCCTGCGCCTCGCTGATCAGTTCCATGGTCTGGTACTTTGTCACGGCAACGTAGACGGCGAGACCGCCGCCCACGGTCGAGAGCGAGACGATGGCGCTGGTCAGGAGCGTACCGATTTTCATGATCTGTCCGGCAATTGACGGGAATTATCTTGCCCGGACGATAGGTTGCCGATGTTAATCCTGGGTTTACGCTGCCGGTCTGGGTCAACTTAGACGGATAATCGGTCGAGCTTGGCGAGAATCTCCAGCGTCGCGGCGTCGCGTTCGCCCGCGAAATATCGGGTGAGCGCCTGATCGAAGACGGGATCGTCGGACACCGCGCCGAACAGGGTCATCGACGAGCGGAATTTGGCGTCATCCGGGGCGCCGAGGATCGCGTTGATGGTGCGGCCCTCGACGGCGAGCACGAGCCGCGTGCATTCGACCAGGCGTGCCCCGAGGAGGGGGTGGGCGAGGTAGGCCCGCGCCTCCGCGCCGGACCCGATGGCGTAGCGCCGCGACATGGCGCTGAGGCCGAGGCCTGCGATCTGGGGAAAGACGAACCACATCCAGTGAGTCTGCTTCCGGCCACGGGCCAGCTCGCCCTGGACGTCGCGATAAACCGGGTCTTGGGCCCGGACAAAGCGGTCGAGATCGAAAAGATCGGTCATTGGATACCTTAAGCGGCGTTGCCGGCCGCGATTATGCCTAACTTTTGGCTCCCAATGTGGTAGCTGGTAGAGAGTCTCCGGGTGGGGGTGGGTCTCCCCGGAGGTCGATTTGGGGATCTGATGGTTTCCGACGCAGCACATGCCGAGAGGCTGTTGTCGCGCCGCCGTGTTGGGCGAGCCGAGACTGTTCTGCTGTCTCTGGCAGCGATTGCGCTGGCGGTGGGCGCCGCCGCTTGGGTCACCGACATGGGCAGTGACATGGGCGGTTCGACGCCGCTGGTGTCCGCTGCGCTGCCGCCTGCCAACGCCCCTTCATTCGAAGACCGTTTTGCCTCGGCCGCCGCCAGCCCGACACCCCGTGAGCTTGGCCTGCGAGCGCTGGAGCGCTCGGCCGTGAACGCGGTGCAGCTCAAGCTGCGCGACGCCAAGGCGATGCTCGCAGAAAAGCTCCAGGGCGACGACTGGCGCTCCATGCTGACCGATGACGAGCGGGGCGTGGTGGACGAGAGGAGGCCTTCGCTGCGTGCGGACGCCGTCCCAATGCCGCGCTCGCGTCCGGTCCAGGCGGATCTGGCCGCCCAGATCGCCTCCAGCCAGGCCTACGCAGATACCGGCTCGCGGGCCGATAACCGCAACTTCTTCGAAAGATTTACGGACAAGATCAAGCTGGCCTCGTTGACGCCCGGCGACGGCCTGTTCGGCACGGCGCCGGACCTCGCCGCCCTCGGCTACGATTCGCGGACGGCGGTCTATGACATCTCGGCCAAGGCGGTTTATCTGCCGAGCGGCGTGACGCTGGAGGCCCATTCCGGCCTGGGCGCGCTGATGGACAACCCCGCTTATGTCGACCGGCGGATGGTGGGCGCGACGCCGCCGGCGACCTACGACCTCAAGCCTCGTGAGAAACTGTTCCACGGCGTCCGGGCGCTGCGTATGACCCCGGTCGACGGCACCAGCGCGCTCGGCCGCGTCGGTCTGCTCACACACAACTATCTGCTCGGACCGCGCGGCGATTCCAACGGCTGCGTCTCGATCAAGGACTATGATCGCTTCCTGAAAGCCTACGACAATGGCGAGTTCAACCGTCTCGTCGTGGTGCCGAGCCTGCGCGGCGCGACGACCGCTTCGCAGCGCGCGAGCACCGATTCCTGACAGTTGCCTGCGACGGCGGCGCTGCCGTTTCCGCTTCCTTAAGCCGTCCTCGTCCAGAAGCAGCCATGAGCGATCCCTCGAGTTCCGAAACCCCGCTGCGCACGACGTTCAAGATCAAGCTGAACGGCGACACGCTGGCAATCGCCACGGTCGGTCAGGCCTATCAGTTCCTCACCAACTTCAAGTCGGTCGAGTGGATGGAATTCCGCGCCCTGCACGAGGAGGCCGTTGCGGCCCTGGAAGGCGCCGCCGGTAACGCCATGCTGGCGGTGCAGGCGACCAACGCCGTGCGCGCGCTGTTCGTGAGCGCCAAGCTGCTTTGAACGGAGTCCTTGGGCGCATGCGTCGGGCCGTCCCGCGCGCATTTGCGCGTTCTGGATCGCCAAGCTGGGGACTTTCCGCGCGCACTTGAACTCCGCGACCGGAACGGGCAAACGGTCCGCGACGACCGCAAAACCATATGCTCGAAATCAATCTCAGGGAGATCCATTCATGAAACGCCGTACATTTCTCAAAGGCGGCGCCGTCGCCGGCGCGACGACGCTGGTTGCTGCACCTGCGATCGCGCAGAGCGCGCCCGAGATCAAATGGCGCCTGACCTCGAGCTTCCCGAAATCGCTCGATACCATCTACGGCACGGCGCAGACCTTCGCGAAATACGTCGCCGAGGCCACCGACAACAAATTCCAGATCCAGACCTTTGCCGCCGGCGAGATCGTTCCGGGCCTGCAGGCGCTTGACGCCGTCAGCACCGCATCGGTCGAGATGGCGCAGACCCCGCTCTATTTCTACATCGGCAAGGAACCCGCGCTCGCCTACGCCACCGGCGCGCCCTTCGGCATGAACCATCGCCACCAGGAATCCTGGTGGCACTTCGGCGGCGGCGCCGAGCTCACAAACGAAGCGCTCAAGCTGTTCAAGGCGCATGCGATTCTCTGCGGCAATTCCGGCACCCAGATGGGCGGCTGGTTCCGCAAGGAGATCAAGACGGTCGACGA
>JAEYTQ010000131.1 GCA_023433965.1 Pseudomonadota bacterium
CTCGACAAGGAGTTCCAGAAATTCCCCGAGACCGATCTTCGCTTCGTGCTGAACGGCATCAACGGTCCGCAGGGCGGCATCGCCGGCATGCTGCTCAAGCCCTGGGACGAGCGCAAGCGCTCGTCGATCGCTTTGAAGCCGCTGGTGCAGGCCGAGCTCTCCAAGATCGAGGGCGTGCAGGCCTTCGCGTTCAACCTGCCGCCGCTGCCGGGCGGACCCGGCGGCCTGCCGGTGCAGATGGTAATCAACTCCACGGCCGGCTTCCAGACGGTCTATGAACAAATGGAAAAGCTGAAGGACGCGGCGCGCAAGAGCGGCATGTTCATCGTCTCCGACAGCGACCTCGCCTATAACCAGCCGAACGTCGAAGTCACGATCGATCGTACCAAGGCGCAGGATCTGGGCGTCAACATGCAGAATCTCGGTTCGACGCTCGCGGTCTTGCTCGGCGGCAACTACATCAACCGCTTCAATCTCGAGGGCCGCTCGTACCAGGTCATTCCGCAGGTGCCGCGCATCAACCGGCTCACGCCGGAATCGCTCGGCGGCTATTATGTGACCACGAACACCGGCCAGCAGCTTCCGCTGTCGACCGTGGTCTCGATCAGGACCAAGACCGACCCGAACTCGCTGACGCACTACAACCAGCTCAATTCGGCGACGTTCTCGGCCGTGCCGATGCCGGGCGTGACGGTCGGCGCTGCGGTGGACTTCCTCGAAGGCGAGGCCAAGAAGCTTCCGGAAGGCTTCAGCCACGATTATCTGGCGGACAGCCGCCAATATGTGCAGGAAGGCAATCAGCTCGCGATCACCTTCGGCTTCGCGCTGATCATCATCTTCCTGGTGCTGGCCGCGCAGTTCGAGAGCCTGCGCGACCCGCTGGTCATCATGATCTCGGTGCCGATGGCGATCGTCGGCGCGCTGATTCCGTTGTTCTTCGGCATGGCGACGATGAACATCTACACCCAGGTTGGTCTGCTCACGCTGGTCGGCCTGATCACCAAGCACGGCATCCTCATGGTGGAGTTCGCCAATGAGCTTCAGGTCAAGGAACGGCTCGATCGCCGCTCGGCGATCGAGATGTCGGCCCGCATCCGGTTGCGGCCGATCTTGATGACCACGGCCGCCATGGTCACCGGCCTGATCCCGCTCTTGACCGCGACCGGGGCGGGCGCGGCCAGCCGCTTCTCGATCGGCCTCGTGGTCGTCGCCGGCATGTCGATCGGCACGCTGTTCACGCTGTTCGTGCTGCCGGCGGTCTATGTGGTGCTGGCGACCGACCATCGTGCGGCGGCCGATTCGGAGCGAAACAAACAGATCAACGACCTCGATCTCGACTCGAAGGTGCTACGGCCGACCTGAGGCCGAAGCGAGGGCAGTCCAGAGGGCGGCAGCGGTCATCCGCTGCCGCCCTTTTCGTTGTCCTCAGGTGAGGCCTTTTCCCGCGCTTGCGAGAGACAAGGGCCGGTCTTCTTGCTAGGTTTTGGCGCTGGTCGGGATGCGCGCCAACGATCCCTGACGGGTCTTCACCTGAAGCGCCGGCTCAATGGTATCCAGGGCATTCGCGGGCCACTCGAATAAGGGGTTCAACATGACGCGTGACTTCGCTGCCGGAAATTATCGTTTCATTCCGTCCGTGTTCCAATATTCCGCAGGCGCGGCCGCGGACGAGGGCTACGAGATCGAACGCGTCCGCTTCGACCGCCTGGTGCCGCTCGCGGAAGGATTCGCGCTCGCAGCCAAGTTCATCAAGGAGGCGGGGCGTCCGCTGACGGCATTCTGCGCCTGCGAGTTGCGTTCGCCGGCGGCCTTCAGCGAGGAAGGTTTTCGCGCCTTCAACCTGCACTACGTGAAGACGCTGTCGGAATGGGGCATCTTCGATGGCACCACCAATCCGGTTGCGCGCAGCAATGTCTGTCCAGAGATCGACCCGCCGTCCGAGCCGTCGTTCTACGCGTTCTCCTTCACGCGCCCGACCCGATCGAACGCGCCCAGCTTCGTCATCGCCGGCGGTGCGGAGGCACGCGAGGGCAGCGGCACCTATGTCGAGCGCACGGTGCGCTACCGCGACCTCAGCCCGGAGGGACTGCGGGAGAAGGTACGCTTCACCACGACGTCGCAGATGGAAAACAGGATGGCGGCCTTCGGCTTCGGCTGGAAGGACACCACGGGCGTGCAGGCCTACTCGGTGCACGATTTTCACCACGCGCTGGTCGACGAGCTGGTCCGCCGCGGTGCACTGCGGTCCGGTCTGACCTGGCACTACGCCCGGCCGCCGGTGGTCGATCTCGAATACGAGATGGATTGCCGCCGCGTGATGCGCGAGGTGGTGATCTAGTCGGACGTCAGCGTCCCGCAGCGTACCCCTCCATGCCGCGCGGTTTGGCGGCGGCGCGCCGGCGCGGACCGACACGCGAGGCCGCCGTGAGGCGGCCTTCGGACCAGTCAGGGCCGATCTCGACGATGTGCCCACGCTCGCGCAGATTGTCGATCGTCGCCTTGGGCACGCGGTTCTCGACCACGAGCACGCCGGGCCGCGCGGTGCGCGGCCAGAACGAG
>JAEYTQ010000154.1 GCA_023433965.1 Pseudomonadota bacterium
GACGGTGTCAAATCACAGGTCGCGGCCGTGATCGACGGCCATGAGCTCTATTTGCGCACGCGCAATGGTCGCTTCGATCTGCACTGGGTTGATCCGTTCGGCGGCGAAACCGAGGAGCAGACCGGCGAGGACAAGAACGCCGCGCCGCTGCCGGGGACGGTCGTCGCCGTACTGGCCGAGGAGGGTACCAAGCTCGATAAGGGCGCGCCGATTCTCACGCTGGAAGTGATGAAGATGGAGCAGACGCTGCGCGCGCCCTATGCCGGCGTGCTGAAATCCGTCAAGTGCAAGGTCGGCGACATCGTGCAGGAGGGCGTCGAGCTGGCCGTGGTCGAGCCTGCCGGAGAGTGACATGAGCGACCAGGTCCGCATCATCGAAATGGGGCCGCGCGACGGCCTGCAGAACGAGAAGACGCCGGTCAGCGTCGAAGCCCGCATCGGTTTCATCGAGGCGCTGGTCGGGGCCGGCCTCGATGCGGTGGAGGTCGGCGCCTTCGTCTCGCCCAAGGCGATCCCGCAAATGGCGAGCTCCGATGCTGTCTTGCGGGGCGTCACTCATGTGAAGGGCGCCGAATTCCACGTGCTGGTGCCGAACGAGAAGGGGTACGACGCCGCGCGTGCCGCGGGCGCCAAGGTCGTCTCGGTATTCGCGGCGGCGTCCGAGGGCTTTTCGCGCGCCAACATCAATTGCACGGTGGCGGAATCCATCGAACGCTTCAGGCCGGTGCTGGCGCGCGCCAGGGACGAGGGCATACCGGTGCGGGGCTATATCTCCTGCGTGCTCGGTTGCCCGTTCGACGGCGAGATCAAGCCGAAGGCGGTCGCCGATCTTGCGAGCACGCTGTTCGAGCTCGGCTGCTACGAGATATCGCTCGGCGACACCATTGGGGTCGGCACGCCGTCCAAGGCAAAGGAGATGTTGCGCGCGGTCAGTGCGAACGTTCCGCCCACCAGGCTCGCGATGCATTTCCACGACACCTATGGCCAGGCGCTGGCCAATCTCTATGCGGGGATGGAGGAGGGCGTCCGCGTCATCGACGCCGCCGCGGGCGGCCTCGGCGGCTGTCCCTACGCGCCGGGCGCGACCGGCAATGTCGCGACCGAGGACGTCGTCTACATGCTCGAAGGCATGGGCATCCGGACCGGCGTCGATATGGAAAAGCTGCTGGCGGCGACGAATGAGATGAGCCGTGTGCTCGGCAAGCCGCCGGTGAGCCGCGTGGCGTCCGCGCTGAATGCGAAGAAGAAGCGGGCGGCTTCCTAGTTTTGTAGGGTGGGCAAAGGCGCATCGCGCCGTGCCCACCATCTTTTCATGATCGAGAGAGGTGGTGGGCATGCTTTCGCTTTGCCTACCCTACCAAACTCATCGCTTAAGCCGCCTTCAGGCCGACATCCGGCAGGCGCGGCCTGCTTTTCAGCGCCTTCGCCATCATGGCCTCGACTTCGGCCTTCTCGTGCGGCAGCAGCGCGAGGCGGGGCGGGCGCGTCAGCGCGGTGCCGCGGCCCATGATGTGCTCGCACAGCTTGATGCACTGGACGAGGTCCGGGCGGGCATCGAGATGCAGCAGCGGCATGAACCATTCGTAGAGCGGCATGGCTTCGGCAAAGCGCCCGGCCTTGGCCAGGCGGAACAGGGTCTCGCCCTCGCGCGGGAAGGCGTTCGACATGCCCGAGACCCAGCCGACGGCGCCCATGGCGACGCTCTCGACGATGACGTCGTCGAGGCCTGCGAACAGCACGAAGCGGTCGCCGACCATGTTGCGGGTGTCGATGAAGCGCCGCGTGTCGCCGGACGAGTCCTTGAAGCAGACAACGGTCTCGACGTCCGCGAGCGAAGCCAGGATATCGGGCGTGACGTCGTTCTTGTAGATCGGCGGGTTGTTGTAGAGCATCACCGGCAGGTCGGTCGCGCTGGCAACCGCGCGGAAATGCGCGGCGGTCTCGTGCGGCTTGGACGAGTAGACCAGCGCCGGCATCACCATCACGCCGTCGATGCCGACGCGCGCGGCTTCCTTCGCGGTCTCGACCGCAAATGCCGTGGTGAACTCGGCGATGCCGCACAGCACCGGCACGCGGCCTTTCGCGACCGACTTCGCGGCTTCCATGATCGCGATCTTTTCCTTGCGCTCGAGCGAGGTGTTCTCGCCGACCGAGCCGCAGACGATCAGGCCGGAGACGCCGTCGCGGATCAACCCGTCCATGACCTTGGCGGTCGCGTCGATATTGAGGGACAGATCGTCGTTGAACTGGGTGGTGACGGCCGGGAAGACGCCTTCCCAGGAGATGCGTGGGCTCATTGTGTGGCTCCGATTGGGAATTGTGCCGTCGGACCGTTCGATCCGCCGGGCATTGAGGTGACGGTGGTGGACGATATTAGAGCGTCGCGCCGACCTTGCGCAGTTCGGCGAGGACAGGCGCCTTCGGCAGCCAGATCTTGTCGAACTCGGCGATGACGGCCTCGGTATCCTTGGCATCGACCTGGCGGATCGGGATCGGCGCGTTCTTGAAGTTTTCGATCAGTTTGGGTTCGTTGCCGGCGAGCTCGTCGATCTGCGCATCCAGCGTCGACTTCACCAGCTTGGTGATCAGTTCACGGTCGGCGGCCGGCAGCGACTGCCACACCCGGCCCGAGACGACGGCGGCCATCGGCATGAAGACGGCGTTCATCTGCAGGATTACCTTCGATACCTTGTCGAAGCGCTGGTTCCAGGAGAATTCGAGATCGGCCTCTAAGCCGTCGACCTGGCCGTTAGCCATGGCGTCGAACACTTGCGGCGTCGGGATCGGCGTCGGGGCTGCGCCGAGCGAAGAATAGAAATCGCGATAGACCGGCGTCGGGTTGATGCGCAGCTTCATGCCCTTGATGTCGGCGAGCGAATTCAGGTCCTTGGACGAGAACACCGCGCGCATGCCGGTGATGCCCCAGCCGAGCCCGATCGTGCCGGTCTCCTGCGGCAGCACGTCGAACAGCTTCACCGCCGCGGGATGCCGCACGAATTTCGCGACCGCCGGCGTCGAACGGACGATGTAGGGCGCGTTGATGGCCGCGATGTGCGGCACGCGCGAGCCGAGCTCGGCAGCCTGGATGAAGCCCATGTCGAGCGCGCCGGACTGCAATTGCTGCATCATGGCGGTCTCGTTGCCGAGCTGGCCGGAGTGGAAAACGGTCAGTGTCAGACGGCCGTTGGTCGCCGCCTTGAGCTCGTCGCCGAATTTCAGTGCGGCCTTGTTCCAGGAATGGCCGTTCGGCGTGATCAGGCCGAGGCGGAATTCCTTGGCCTGGGCGAGCGCCAGCGATGGCGCGAATATCGAGGCGACGGCACTGGCGGCGAGAAAGCGGCGGCGAGAAAGCGGCATGGTCGGGCTCCTTTCGGATGGACTTATTTGACGAGGATCAGCGAGAGCGACGGGTAGAGCGAGAGCAGCACCAGCAGGATGCAGGCGATGACGAAGAAGGGCAGCGTCACCATGAACATCTTGCCGGGCTTGGCGCCGGTGACGGCGGCCGCGACGAAGAAGCAGAGCCCGACCGGCGGTGACAGCAGGCCGAGCACGAGGTTGATCACCACGACCACGCCAAATTGGCGAGGGTCGATGTGATAGATCTCGGTCGCCACCGGCAGCAGGATCGGCACCGTCATGATCAGGCCGGGAATGCCGTCGATCACGGTGCCGATCACCAGCAGGATGACGTTGCAGATCAGCATGAAGCTGACCGGGTCCTTGGCGACGGTCTGGATCCAGGCCGCGGTCTCCTGCGGCACCTTGCCGAAGATCAGCACCCAGGAGAACACGGCGGCAGCAGCCACCAGGAACAGCACGATTGCTGAATAGATGGCGCTGCGAAGCATCATCTGCGGCAGCTGCGAGAACTTGAACTCCTTGGTCCAGTACTTTCCAACGAGCGCTGCGGCAACCGCGCCGACGGCAGCGGATTCCGTCGCGTTGGCGAGCCCGCCGAGGATGGTGCCGACGATCACGATCGGGATCAGCAGCGTCGGCGAGGTCCGCAGGATCGTCATCACGCGCTGGCGCGGGGTCTGGTAGTCTGCGCGGGGATAGTTGTACACGTAACCCATCAGCGCGATGACGAGGCAGAACAGCACGGTGAGGA
>JAEYTQ010000165.1 GCA_023433965.1 Pseudomonadota bacterium
CGTCAGCCATTCGATCCGGTTGACCAGCCAGACCGCGACGACGTCGCCCTTGCCGATGCCTTGCGCGGCCAGCCAGGCGGCGGTCTGGTCGACTTGTGCGGAGAAGGCCGCGCGAGAGACGGCCGTGCCATCGAATACGAAGGCGGGATCGGCGGCGGTCTCGATTCGGATCAGCGATTGCAGCGAAAAATAGTTGGCGCTCATGCCAACTGGAGTAACGCGCTCGCGCAGGCCTGTCTACTTGGTGCCGAACATCCGGTCGCCGGCATCGCCCAGGCCCGGCACGATGTAGCCGTGGTCGTTGAGACGCTCGTCGATCGCGGCGGTCCAGATCGGAACGTCGGGATGCTCGTTCTGGAATTGAGCGATGCCTTCAGGCGCGGCCAGCAGGCAGACGAAGCGGATGTCGCGGGCGCCGCGCGCCTTGAGCAGGGACGCGCCGGCGCAGGCGGAATTGCCGGTCGCCAGCATCGGGTCCATCAGGATCACGGTGCGGTCGGACAGGTCCTGCGGCGCCTTGAAGTAATATTCCACAGCCTGCAGCGTCTCGGGGTCGCGGTAGAGCCCGATATGGGCGATGCGCGCCGACGGCATCAAGGCGAGCATGCCGTCGAGGAAGCCGACGCCGGCGCGCAGGATCGGCGCCAGCGTGAGCTTCTTGCCGGCGATCTTGGGCGCCTGCATCGGCGCGATCGGCGTCTCGATGGCCACCAGCTCCAGCGGCAGGTCGCGCGTCACCTCGTAGCCGAGCAGCATCCCGATCTCGTTGAGGATCTCGCGAAAGCTCTTGGTCGAGCGGTCCTTCTCCCGCATCAAGGAGAGCTTGTGCTGGACCAAGGGATGGGTGACGACGTTGACGCTGCCGGTGCTCATGAAACCGCTCTACACGGTTCCGTGAAACTGCGCCAGATCGCTCCACCTGGCCTTTATGGGATTCCTATGACTTCGCCGTCGCGATCGCCTGGAATGACGGTGCGGTTGTTACCCCGCCTTCCTCTGCCGCGCCGTTGAGCGATGTGGCTTCTTCGCACCTCGGTGCCGCCCCGTCGCACGGCGCGCATGCGGCTTCGCGGCGGCCTTCTTGCCGCCGCGTCCCTTCAGGCTCTGTTTCAGGGCATCCATCAGGCTGACGACGTTGCTCGGCCGCTCCTCGGGCTCCGGCAGCTCGATCTTCTTGCCGCTGGCCTTGCGCTTCACCAGCGCCTTGAGCGCGTTCTCGTATTCGTCCTTGAACTTGCTGGGGTCGAAATGCGCTGCCTTGGTCTGCAGGATGTGGCCGGCGAGTTCGACCATGTCCTTGGTGACCTTGGGGCTCTTGATGTCGTCGAAGAACTGGTCCTCGTCGCGCAGCTCGTACGGGAAGCGTAGCGTGGTGCCGAGCAGGCCCTTGCCGCGCGGCTCGATCGCCATGACGTGCTCGCGGTTGGTAAGAACGATCTTGGCGAGCGCGACGCGCTCCTGGTCCTTCATGGCATCGCGGATCACGGCGAAGGCGTCGATCGCGGCCTTTCCGTCCGGGGCGATGTAATAGGGGTGGTTGAGGAAGCGCTGGTCGATCTCCTCGCGCGGCACGAAGCTCTCGATGTCGATGGTGTGGTTGCTCTCGATCTGGACCGCTTCCAGCTCCTCCGGTTCGATCTCGACATATTTGCCCTTGCGCACCTCATAGCCGCGGCCCTTCTGATCGCTCTCGACGACGTCGCCGGTCTCGGAATCGATCATCTGCTGCTTGAGCCGGTTGCCGGTCTCGCGGTTGATCAGGTGAAACCGCGTCTTCTCGGCGGCCGTGGTCGCCGGATAAAGCACGACCGGGCAGCTGACCAGCGACAGCTTCAACGTTCCCTTCCAATAGGCGCGCGGGGCCATTCCATTCTCCAGCGTTTCAAGGCGTTTTGGAACCCCAACCGCCCGATTTGGTTTTGGTTCCGGGCGGGACTCTGGCCGTGCTAGGCTTGGGGCGTCCAAAGAGAAGCGGGACCGGTCGTGCTGCAAAAACTCTCCACCTACCGACAGAAGCGGGACTTCGAGAAGACGCCCGAGCCCTCGGGCAAGACCGCAATAGCGCCCTCGAAGCAGCGCCGCTTTGTGATCCAGAAGCACGATGCGACCCGGCTGCACTACGATCTCCGCCTCGAGTTCGATGGCGTGTTCAAATCCTGGGCGGTGACGAAAGGACCCTCGCTGGATCCGCACGACAAGCGGCTGGCAGTCGAAGTCGAGGATCACCCGCTCGACTATGGCGATTTCGAAGGCACGATTCCCGAAGGGCAATATGGCGGCGGCACTGTGATGCTATGGGATCGCGGCACCTGGGAATCGGACGATCCGGAGGCCGGCTTCAAGAAGGGCGACCTGAAGTTCACCCTGCACGGCGACAAGCTGCATGGCAGCTGGGTCCTTGTGCGCATGCGCAACCGTGGCGGCGAGAAACGGACCAACTGGCTCCTGATCAAGCATCGTGACGAATATGTCCGGGAAGGCGCGGACAACGACATCCTCGAGCAGGACAAATCCGTCGCCTCCGGCCGCGCCATGGAGCAGATCGCCGAAGGCAAGGGCCGCGCGCCGAAGCCGTTCATGCTGGCGAAGCGCGCCAAGGGCAAGGCCGATGCGGTCTGGCAGTCCAACCGTACCGAGGAGACGAAAGGGCGCACGGTGAAGCCGGCTCCGCGCACCGCGCTGAAACGCGGCAAAGCGGCGAAGAAGAGCGCCACGACCGCGACCAGCGCCAGGAAGGTCTCGGAGATGCCGGACTTCGTGGCGCCGCAGCTCTGCACGCTGGTCGAGCGGCCCCCGGCCGACCAGGGCTGGTGCCACGAGATCAAGTTCGACGGTTATCGCGTGCAGCTTCGCGTCGAGGACGGCGAGGCGACTTTGAAAACGCGCAAGGGTCTCGACTGGACCGCCAAGTTCGGCTCGATTGCCGAGGAAGCGTCTGGGTTGCCGGACGTGATGATCGACGGCGAGATCGTCGCGCTCGACCACAA
>JAEYTQ010000202.1 GCA_023433965.1 Pseudomonadota bacterium
TGTCCGAGCCGTATATCGGCCATCTCGGCCTCGACGGCGTCGGAGACACCAAGGGGCTCCTGGAAAGCGAGATGCGGGAGAAGCACATCAAGTGGATCACCAACGCCCGCGTCGATAAAGTCGCCCCCGGGCTGATGTCGGTGGAGGAATTCGCCGACGACGGCACGTCGCGCAAGGCCCACGAGTTGCCGTTCGCCTATTCGATGATGTTGCCCGCCTTTCGCGGCGTCGAGGCGGTGCGCGGCATCGAGAAGCTGACCAACCCACGCGGATTCGTCGTCGTCGACAAGCACCAGCAGAATCCCACCTACCCCAACGTATTCGCAGTCGGCGTCTGTGTCGCGATCACACCGGTCGGCGCCACACCGGTGCCGGTCGGCGTTCCCAAGACCGGCTTCATGATCGAATCCATGGTGACGGCGACCGCGATGAACATCGGCGCCCTGCTGCGCGGCAAGGCACCCACGGCCCAGCCGACCTGGAATGCGATCTGCCTGGCGGACTTCGGCGACTCCGGTGTTGCGTTCCTGGCGCAGCCGCAGATCCCGCCGCGAAACGTCAACTGGTCCTCCAAGGGCGAGTGGGTGCACCTCGCCAAGGTCGCCTTCGAAAAATACTTCCTGCGCAAGATGCGGCGCGGTGAGAGCGAACCGTTCTACGAACGCTTCGTTCTCGACAAGCTGAACATCGCCAAGCTCAAGGAGGTCCGAACCGGCACATGAGCACGACGCGCCAAATCGTCTGCGGCAGTTGCGGGCGCATCAACCGCCTGCCCGCCGAACGTGCGCCGCAAGGTGCGCGTTGCGGCGCCTGCCATCAGCCGATGTTCACCGGTCATCCGATCGAGGTGGACGAGGAAGCCTTCGGCCGCCACGTCGCCAGCAACGACATTCCCGTGCTGGTCGACGTCTGGGCACCATGGTGCGGCCCGTGCCGCGCCATGGCGCCGATGTTCGAGCGGGCCGCGCAGCAGCTGGAGCCGAAAGTCCGGCTGTTGAAGCTCAATTCGGACAACGCACCCGCATTGTCGTCGCGGCTCAACATCAGCGGGATCCCGACCCTGCTGCTGATGCGCGGCGGCCGCGAGATCGCCCGCCATGCCGGCGCGATGGATGCCCGCAGCATCATCGCCTGGACCGAAGCCGGCCTCACCCGTTCTTGACGTCGCCAACAAAAGGAGCCTGCCATGAATGTCGATAAAGCCGTTCTCGCCTTTGCGGGATGCATCGTTTTGCTCGGTCTTGCACTGGGCACCTATGTCAATGCGTATTGGTACCTGCTGACGGCCTTTGCCGGACTCAACATGCTGCAGGCCGCGTTCACCGGCTTCTGCCCCGCTGCGATCGTGTTCAAGAAGCTGGGCCTCGGCAGCGGCTGCGCGTTTTCCTGAACGCGTCGGAATGCAGCCTGTGATTCGGGGGAATTTGTCATGACCGACGACACCTTCATCGAAGGACCTCTCTACGAGAAGCGGAGGAAGGTCTATCCGCAATCGGTGCATGGTCCTTTCCGCCGCATCAAATGGGCGATCCTCTGCATCACGCTCGGGACCTATTATCTCCTGCCGTTCGTGCGCTGGAATCGCGGCCCCGGCCTGCCCGACCAGGCCGTGCTGATCGACTTGCCGCACCGGCGCTTCTACTTCTTCTTCATCGAGCTGTGGCCGCAGGAGGTCTACTATTTCACCGGCCTCCTCATCCTCGCGGCCATGACGCTCTTCCTGATGAACGCCGTCGCGGGGCGGCTGTGGTGCGGCTACATGTGTCCGCAGACGGTGTGGACCGACCTGTTCTATGCGGTCGAGCGCTGGGTCGAAGGCGACCGGCGGGAGCGCATGCAGGGCGACAAGCACTATTGGACCTTCAGCCATCTGCGCAAGGTCGCGCTCAAGCACTTCCTCTGGATCATGATCGCCTGGTGGACCGGCGGGGCCTGGGTGCTCTATTTCGCCGACGCACCGACACTGGTGAAGGAGCTCGCCACCTTCGAGGCCCCGTTCCTCGCCTATCTCTGGATCGGCATCCTGACCGCCACGACCTACGTCTTCGCCGGTCACGCCCGCGAACAGATGTGCATCTACATGTGCCCCTGGCCGCGGATCCAGGCGGCGCTGACCGACGAATGGGCGCTCAACGTCACCTATCCCCGCGACCGCGGCGAGCCGCGCATGTCGGTGAAGAAGGCTGACGCCGCGCGCGCCCACGGCGATCCCGCCGGCGACTGCGTCGACTGCCATCAATGCATCAACGTCTGCCCGACCGGCGTCGACATCCGGCACGGCATCCAGCTCGGCTGCATCCAGTGCGGCCTGTGCATCGACGCCTGCGATAACGTGATGCGCGAGATCGGCCGGCCGCAAGGCCTGATCGGCTACGACACCGACATCAACATGCAGCGCCGGCGCGAAGGCAAGCCTGCGATCTACCGCATCATCCGTCCGCGCACCGTGATCTACGCGGCTGCGATCGCGATCGTCGGCAGCATCATGCTCTACACGCTGGCGACTCGCGCGACGATGGACGTCAACGTGCTACACGACCGCAATCCCCTCTTCGTCCAGCTCTCGGACGGCGGGGTGCGCAACGACTACACCGTGCGCATCCTCAACAAGGGCGCACAGCGATCGTTTGCGATCGAGGTCTCGGGCCTGCCCGGCGCGACCATTCGCGTCGCCGGGATCGAAACCGCTGCGGGCGGCAAGCCCGTCATCGAGGTCGGACAGGATCAGACCCGCGAGGTCCGAATGTCGGTGCACGTCGGCCCTGCCGACTTGCCCAAGACCTCGCGCGACATCGAGATCGCGATCGCCGAGACCGCCGGCGGCGGACGGGCGAGCGCCCGCGACCATTTCGTCCCAGGCGACCAATAGCACCGCAACGGCATCCGGCGGCCTGCCGCCGGATGCTTAACAGGACGTTGATATCGTCCCTCGAATTGCAGCGGCGTCCCAACGGTAT
>JAEYTQ010000246.1 GCA_023433965.1 Pseudomonadota bacterium
CATGCTGCTGTTCCGCATGCTGTATTATATCGGGCCTTTTGTCATATCTGTAATCTTGCTGACGCTTCGGGAGATTATCATCGGTGCGCGATCGAAGCGCCTGCGCCAATTGGCGCCCGGCGCCGACGCCGAGCCGACGAGGCATGAGGCCGCCGTCTATGTGCGCGAGCGCGGCGACACGGGGACCTGACGATGCGGCGGGCGCTTCGCAAGTAGAGGAAGGCCTGCGCCATGGCGATCCAAGATTCCAGCTCCTCCTCCATTTTTGCGCCGTGGCCGGACCGGCTGCGGCATTCGGCCATCATCCTGCTCGCCGCCGGGCTGGCGCTGTGCGCACTGGTTCTGCTGGCGGATCTCTCGCTGGCGCGCGCTGTCGCGGTTTTCATGTGCATCGCGGCGGCAGCGCTGGTGCCGTGGCGGCTGCATCACGTGGTGGCCTCCCGCGACGACGCGCGCGCCGTCAGCCCGGTGGAGTCCGCCGCCGTCAGCGCCGTGGTTGCCGGCATGCCCGATCCGGCCGTGCTGCTCGACCGTGCCGGCCGCGTCCTGCATCTCAACGCGGCGGCGGCCCAGCTCGCGCCGGCCTTGCGCAAGAACGAACTCGCGCAATTCGCGCTGCGCTCGCCGGAGATCATCACCGCGTTGCGCGAGGCCATCGCGACCACGGAACCGCGCCGTGCGACCTATCTCGATCAGGTGCCGGTCGACCGCTGGATGGAGTTGATCATCACGCCGGTGCCGGTGCCGACGCTGTTTGGCGGCACCGAGAAATGCATGCTGATGACCTTCCACGACCAGACGCCGCTGCGGCGGGTCGAGGAAATGCGCGCCGACTTCGTCGCCAATGCCAGCCACGAGCTGCGCACGCCGCTGGCGGCGCTGTCGGGCTTCATCGACACGCTCCAGGGCCAGGCCAAGGACGATCCCAAGGCCCGCGAGCGCTTCCTCAGCATCATGCACAACCAGGCCACGCGCATGGCGCGCCTGATCGACGATCTCTTGTCGCTGTCGCGGGTCGAGCTGTCGGCCCATGTGCGGCCCGACACCCAGGTCGACCTGATCCCGATCATCCGCCAGGTCGCCGACGGGCTTGAGCCGCTGGCGCGCGAGCGCCAGGTCGAGGTCGAGATCCATCTGCCGGAGGTTCCGGTGCTGATCGCGGGGGACCGCGAGGAACTGCTCCGCCTGTTCGAGAACCTGATCGAGAACGCGCTCAAATACGGCGCCTCGGGCGGGCGCGTCATCGTGTCGCTGACCTCGGCCGCTTCTGCTGACGGAACTCAGGAAATCCGGATCATGGTCCGCGATTTCGGCCCGGGCATCGCGCCGGAGCACCTGCCGCGGCTGACCGAGCGGTTCTACCGGGTCGACGTCGGCGACAGCCGCTCGCAAGGCGGGACGGGGCTCGGATTATCGCTGGTGAAACATATTCTTAACCGCCATCGCGGCCGGCTTCTGATCGAAAGCGTGCCCAAACAGGGTGCCACATTCACTGCCTGTTTTCCCCAGGGCAAGGCAACCGCCGCGAACTGAAATCATAGCGATTTCAATTGGTTGCATTTGTCATCCAGCTGTCACGAAACCTTCGTAAAAGCACAGCCGACCGCTCCTAAACGGGCGGCGTGGGGAGCGCGATCGGGCGCGGTTGGCGCTTCGCTCCCCTGTATGGAGACCAGCATGAATTTCCTCAAAACGATCGTCGCTGCCGGCTTGGTCGCCGCATCGACGACGGCGGCCTTTGCTGCCGACATCACCGGAGCGGGCGCGACCTTCCCGTTCCCGCTCTATTCGAAGTGGGCCGACGCCTACAAGAAGGAGACCGGCAACGGTCTGAACTACCAGTCGATCGGTTCGGGCGGCGGCATCAAGCAGATCCAGGCCAAGACCGTGACCTTTGGTGCTAGCGATATGCCCCTCAAGCCCGAGCAGCTTGAAAAGGACGGAATGATCCAATGGCCGCAGGCGATGGGTGCCTTGGTGCCGGTCGTCAATCTCGAAGGGATCAAGTCGGGCGAGCTGGTGTTTTCCGGCGAGTTGCTGGGCGACATCTATCTGGGCAAGGTCAAGACCTGGAATGACCCGGCGATCGCCAAGCTCAATCCCAATGTGAAACTCCCCTCGGACGCCATCACTGTCGTGCGCCGGTCGGACGGCTCCGGCACCACGTTCATATGGACCGATTTCCTTTCCAAGACCAATGCCGAGTGGAAGACGAAGGTCGGTGCCGGTACCGCGGTCGAATGGCCGACGGGTGTCGGCGCCAAGGGCAATGAAGGCGTCGCTGGCAATGTCAGTCAGACCAAGAACTCGATCGGCTATGTCGAGTACGCCTATGCCAAGCAAAACAAGCTGACCTACGGCGCCCTGATCAACAAGTCTGGCAAGACCGTGCAGCCGACCGTTGCGGCCTTCCAGGCTGCAGCCGCCAACGCCGACTGGGTCGGTTCCAAGAACTACTATGTGATCCTGACCGACCAGCCGGGTGAAGCATCGTGGCCAATCACCGGCGCCACATTCATTCTCATGCACAAGTC
>JAEYTQ010000276.1 GCA_023433965.1 Pseudomonadota bacterium
GAGCGGATGCAGCGCCGACCAGTCCGGATGGACCGACGAGGCGAAGCCCGCGCAATGAAGCGATCCGGTCAGGAGATCGCCGTCGTGAATGGAGAGGCGGATGCCCTTCCCGGCATCCGCATAGAGGACGGGATGCGCGGCGGCGAAGGCCTGCGCTTCCGCGCCCGGCGCATTGCCAAAACCGTTGACATAGTGATGGCCGTTGCGCTCGGCATGGGTGACGCCGATGAAGGCCCCGAGCGCGAGGTCCTGCTGCACGGCGAGCCCTGCCTGGCAGGTCAAGTCTTCACCCGTGACGAAGAACGCCTCGCCTTCGGCGCTCCATTTCGCCGCGCGCGTGGCATTGATGATGGATTTGTAGAGTCCCTTGCAGGACTTGGAAGAGATGCCGCGATAGCCGAGCGCCCGCGCCGCCGCGAACGCATCATAGGAATCGTCGGCCTCGTCGATGATGAAGCCGCGCATGGCCAGCGTGCCGAGCGGGGATTGCCGCGTGATGTCGCGCGGCATCGGTTGCTCGACATAGAGCAGGCGCGCGGCGATCGGGCGCAACGCGGCGTCACGATCCAGCATGTCCATCAGCGCCTGTAACGCCGCGAGGTCCGCATATTGCTCGTTGGCGTCCAGCGTCACCGTGTCGTCGTCTCCCAGCGTCGCGAGCTCTTTGCCGATGCGGGCAAGCCGCGCCGCATCGGCGGCGGGATCGCCCGACAGCTTGAGCTTGAAATAGCGCGCACCGGCGTTCTCGGCGGGATCGGCAACGCCGCCCTCACCTTCCACGACATCGTCGAGGCCGACGGTGTGCCTGACGGCCACGCGCTCCAGCGGCCGCCGCCCGGAGAGAAACGTCCGGATGTCCCTCTCGGTCAGGTCGGGAGACAGCCGCGCATCGATGCCGGCGACGTTGGCAGCCATCCCGTCGAAGAAATTGACGTCGGTGGCGCGCAGCAGAGCGTCGAGGATCGCCTTGTCGATCTCTGCCGGGCCATAATTTGCTGCGAGCGGTGGGATGTTCTTCTGCGCACAGATTGCGACCTGGGTCCCGATGCACTTGGCATGCAGATCGAACGCGCTCTGGTACTCGGTACACGCCAGATAGAGACCCCGCGCAATTTCGAGCGACCATCGCAGCCCATCCACCGTCTGCGCCGGCGACAGCTCCGGCCGCTTGTCGAACCATTTCGGCACCAGCAGTTCGGCACTGGCACCGATGGCGCTTCCCCGACCCTCAACCTCGATCTCGACCCGCACGAACAGTTGCGGCGTCGCGCTGACCGTGATCGCGCCGAAGCGGAACGGCCGCGCGAACTGCACGGGACGTTCGAAGAAGGCGATGTCTCGCAGCTTCAGGCGGGGTGACATGGTGCTGCAGCTTGATGAAGTTGGTGAGCGAGGTCTGGCCAAGGGCGCGGTGCACCTCTCCCGCTTGCGGAAGAGGCCGGCGCGCAGCGCCGGGTGAGGGTTTTCTCCTCTGGGGGAGTACCCCAATGCGGAGACACCCTCTCCCCAGCCCTCCCCCGCAGGCGGGGGAGGGAGCGCACCGTTCGTGCGGCGGTCCCTGGAAATCCCATCGCTGCTAATCCAACGCACCTTGCGAGAAGAAATGCTTGCGGATGCGCTGCACGAGCTCGGTGAACACCGGGTCCGCCATCACGTCGAGCGAACGCGGGCGCGGCAGCGACACGTCGTAGATCGCGGCGATCGCGCCGGGGCGCTCGGTCATCACCAGCACGCGGTCGGCGAGGAACACGGCCTCGGGAATCGAATGCGTGATCAAGAGCACCGTCTTCTTGGTCTCGCGCTGGATCCGCATCAATTCGACATTCATGCGTTCGCGCGTGAGAGCATCCAGCGCACCGAACGGCTCGTCCATCAGCATGATCCTGGGGTCGTGCACCAGCGCGCGGCAGATCGAGGCGCGCTGCTGCATGCCGCCGGAGAGCTGCCAGGGTAGCTTCTTCTCGAAGCCTTCGAGCCCGACCAGCTTCAACAGCTCCTTGGCGCGGGGAAGATATTTATCCCGGGGCAGCCGCTTCATGTCGATCGGCAGCATCACGTTGCCCAGGATATTGCGCCAGGGCAGCAGCAGCGCATTCTGGAACACGATGCCGACATTGCCGTGCGGCGTCGTCACCTTCTCGCCCTCGACCATGATCTCGCCGGTGGTCGGCGGCAGCAGGCCCGAGATCAGCTTGAGCAGCGTGGACTTGCCGCAGCCGGAAGGGCCGACCACGACGAAGAACTCGCCGTCGTTGATGTCGAAGTCGAGCGGCCGCAGCGACGGCACGTCGCCGTCGCGCGTCCGATAGGTTTTCGACACGCCGGACAGCTTGATACCCGACGCATCACCGGCAGCCCGGTCGCTCACCAGTCTCAGATGGGCGGCCGGCTGCACCATTTCGCTCATGACAGTCGCAGGTTTCACGACCCGCTCTTCGGCAGATAGTCGTTGGTGTAAAACGCCTTCGGGTTCTCCTTGGCCTTGGCGTCGAGGCCGCCATATTCGACCATCAGATTGACCGTCTCGGTCATGTTCTGGTCGGTGACCTGGAACGGCCGCTTGCCCTTGGTCTCCGCGGTTCGATAGAGCGGGATGGTCAGTTCGAAGCCTTGCGTCAGCGTATCGATCTTGCCGCCCTTGGGGTTGGCGTCGAGGATCGCCTGCGCCGCAGCCTTGGGCTCCTTCTCGGCGGCTTCGACCGCCTTGGTCGTCGCGGACATGAAGCGGCGAACGAGATCGGCATTGGCCTTAACATAGTCGGAGTTGGCGATGATGCCCGACGACACCATGTTGATGCCGTAGTCCGCGAACTTGATCGGATAGACGTCCTTACCGGTCGCGTCCTTGATCTTCATCGACTGGTCCATGACGTAGCCGAGCAGGAGATCGGCCTGACCGTTGATCACGGCATTAAGCTTGGTCTGGCCGTCGCCGGCGACGGTCTTGAAGTCGCTCTCCTTCAGTCCGGTCTTCTTCAGGAACAGCGGCCAGATCTGGGTCATGGATTCCGCGGGCGTGATCGCGACCGTCTTGCCTTTGATGTCTTCAGGCTTCTTGATGTTCTTGTCGGCGAAGCCCATCGCGGACATTGGCGAGGTCTGCAACAGGACGCCGGTCGCAACCACGGGCGCGCCCTTGATCGCGGCGCGCATCATGGTGGGCACGTCGACATAGCCGAAGTCGGCGGTCTTGGCGGCGACCGCCTGTGTCGTCGCAGCCGAGCCACGGCCCTCCTGGATCTCGAGTTCGATGCCTTCGGCAGCATAAATGCCCTTGGCCTTGCCGTAATAGAACGGCGCGTGCTCGCCATAGACGTACCAGTTCAGCATCAGCACGACCTTGTCGGCCGCCTGCGCCGGCATCGTCGCGAGCACCAGCAGCGCCGCCGAGACAGCTCCAATCCATCGCTTCATCGCTTCTCTCCCTTGCCGTTGGTTGCCTCGGCCATTGGTGGCCGTTCGTTTTTTAGTCAGGATGCAAAGATCACGTCCTCGCGCTGGCTGACATGCCAGGGGATGACCAGCTTCTCGATCCGGTCGACGATCCAGAACAGGACCACGCCGAGCAGCGCGAGAATAACGAGGGCCGCGAACATCGTCGGCAAGTCGAACGTGCCGATCGAGCGCTGCATGACGTAGCCGATGCCGGAATTGGAGCCGACGAACTCGCCGACGACGGCGCCGACCACGGCCAGCGTCACCGACACCTTGAGCCCGGAGAAGATCGCCGGCAGCGCATGCGGCAGGTTCACCGCGCGAAACACCTGCAGCCGGCTGCCCTGCATCGCGCGCGCAAGATCGACCATGTCAGGATCGACCGATTTGAACCCCTGCACGGCGGAGACCACCACGGGGAAGAACCCGAGCAGGAAGGCTGAAATGACCTTCGGAATGATGCCGAAGCCGAACCAGACCACGAACAGCGGCGCGATCGCGATCTTCGGCACGGATTGCGAGAACACCAGCAGCGGATAGACGTAGCTCTCCACCGTTCTGGAGCCGGCGATCAGCATCGCGACGGGGATGCCGAACAGCGCCGACAGCAGGAAGCCGCAGACGGTCGCGTAGGTCGTCGGCCAGGACTGGCGCAGCAGTTCCGGCCATTCGGTGCGCAGCACGGCGACGACATCGAGCGGCGCCGGGATCTGGTAGGCGGGGATCCTGAACAGGCGGATCGAGAGGTCCCAGGCGACCACGAGAAAGACGAGGAACAAGAACGGCCGAACCCAAGCCGCGTTCAGCAATCTGGAGATCGCGTGTTGCGGTTTCGCCTCGGCCAATTTCCACTCCCGGCAGTCTTCTTTCGTTGTGGGGAGAAATTAACCCGTTGGATAAATACTGTCCAGAGCTTTCCCTGTGACGTATTGCGCCGGGGTTCCGGCAGCTTTTGGAGACGGGACTGTCGTCTCGTGTCCCGGACGCGCTGCAACGCAAAGCGTTGCTGCGCAGCGCCGGGACGCAGAGTCGTCGTGGCCGGCGGTCGAATGGGCTCCGGCTCTGCAGCGCACCGCTCCCAAACAATGCTTCGCATGGCCTTGAGAGCGCTGCGCTGCGTCCGGGGCACCAGAGCGCCATACGTTCGGTGTCATTCCCCGCGAAGGCGGGGAATCCAGTTCGCCGCGGCTTCTCGGCTCAACCACAGCCGTCTCTGGAATACTGGAGCGCCCGCCCCTGTGCGCAATTGCGCACCAGGCGGGCGATGACAGCGAGAGTTTGGC
>JAEYTQ010000315.1 GCA_023433965.1 Pseudomonadota bacterium
TCGGCCACCAGGCCTATCCGCACAAGATCCTCACCGGCCGGCGCGACCGCATCCGCACCCTGCGCACCGGCGGCGGCCTGTCCGGCTTCACCAAGCGCAGCGAGAGCGACTACGATCCGTTCGGCGCGGCGCATTCCTCGACCTCGATCTCCGCCGGCCTCGGCATGGCCGTGGCGCGCGACCTCTCCGGCGGCAAGAACAACGTCATCGCCGTGATCGGTGACGGCGCGATGTCGGCCGGCATGGCCTATGAAGCCATGAACAATGCAGGTGCGATGAACTCGCGCCTGATCGTCATCCTCAACGACAACGACATGTCGATCGCGCCGCCGGTCGGCGCCATGAGCGCCTATCTGTCGCGCCTCTATTCCGGCAAGACCTATCGCACGCTGCGCGATGCGGCCAAGCAGATCAACAAGCGCCTGCCGAAGATCATCGCCAGCCGCGCCAACCGCGTCGAGGAATATTCCCGCGGCTTCATGATGGACGGCGGCACGCTGTTCGAGGAGCTCGGCTTCTATTATGTCGGCCCGATCGACGGCCACAATCTAGACCATCTCCTGCCCGTGCTGAAGAACGTCCGCGACATGGAGACCGGCCCGATCCTGGTCCACGTCGTGACCCAGAAGGGCAAGGGCTATGGCCCGGCGGAAGCGTCCGCCGACAAGTACCACGCCGTCGTCAAGTTCGACGTCGCGACCGGCACCCAGGCCAAGGCCAAGCCGAACGCGCCGGCCTATCAGAACGTGTTCGGACAGAGCCTCGTCAAGGAAGCGCAGAAGGACGACAAGATCGTCGCCATCACCGCGGCGATGCCGTCGGGCACCGGCGTCGACATCTTCAACAAGGCCTTCCCCGACCGCACCTTCGACGTCGGCATCGCCGAGCAGCACGCGGTGACCTTCGCCGCAGGTCTTGCCACCGAAGGCTACAAGCCGTTCTGCGCGATCTACTCGACCTTCCTGCAGCGCGGCTACGACCAGATCGTGCATGACGTCGCGATCCAGAGCCTGCCCGTCCGCTTCGCCATCGACCGTGCCGGCCTCGTCGGCGCCGACGGCGCAACCCATGCCGGCTCGTTCGACAACGCCTATCTCGGTTGCCTGCCCAACATGGTGATCATGGCGGCGGCGGACGAAGCCGAGCTCGTGCACATGGTGGCGACCCAGGTGGCGATCGACGACCGTCCGAGCTCGCTGCGCTATCCGCGCGGCGAAGGCCGCGGCATCGAGATGCCCGAAGTCGGCATTCCGCTCGAGATCGGCAAGGGCCGCATGATCCGCCAGGGCAGCAAGATCGCGCTGCTGTCCTTCGGCACGCGCCTCGCCGAATGCGAGAAGGCGGCCGACGAGCTCGCCGCGCTGGGCCTCTCCACCACGATCGCCGACGCGCGCTTCATGAAGCCGCTCGACACCGAGCTGGTGCTCAAGCTCGCCCGCGACCACGAGATCCTGATCACGATCGAGGAAGGCTCGATCGGCGGCTTCGGCTCGCATGTCGCGCAGTTCCTGACCGACCAGGGCGTGCTCGACACCGGCATGGTCAAGTTCCGCTCGATGGTGCTGCCCGACGTGTTCCAAGACCACGACACGCCGGCGGCGATGTACGCCCGCGCCGGCCTCGACGCCAAGGGCATCGTCGCCAAGGTGTTCGAAGCGCTCGGCAAGGATGCGAAGGCCGAGACGGTCAAGCTGGCTTGATGGTTTCACCTCTCCTGCTCGCTCGCGGGAGAGGTCGACGCGAAGCGTCGTGAGGGCTTCGCCTGTTGGGGGGTCTCGCTTGCGGAGACACCCTCTCCCCAGCCCTCCCCCCGCAGGCGGGGGAGGGAGCATAGCCCGCACCGTGGCGTGCCCCTCGGTTCAAATCCTTCGGCTTCACTCCATGAAAATCTATCTGGCAGGCCCCGACGTGTTCCTGCCGGATGCGGTCGAGATCGGCCGCCAGAAAACCAAGATCTGCGCGGCGCACCGCCTCACCGGGCTCTATCCCCTCGACAACGCGACCGACCTGTCCGCGCCCGATGCTTCCAGGCAGATTTTTTCCGGCAACGCGGCGATGATGGACGCGGCCGATGCCATCATTGCCAACCTCACCCCGTTCCGCGGCGCCGGGGCCGATCCCGGCACCGTCTACGAACTCGGCTATATGGCCGGGCGCGGCAAGCTTTGTCTGGCCTATTCCAACGATGGCGCCACCTATGCCGACCGTCTCGGTCGCTTCATGGATGTCATCTCCGACGGCGATCGGCTGGCCGACGCCCAAGGGCTCACCGTCGAGGATTTCGGTCTTGTCGACAACCTCATGATGATCCATGCGCTGGAGCTGCATGGTTGCCCGCTGGTGACGCCGGCCAAGATGCCGATCGACCTCTGGCGCGATCTCACGGCGTTCGAGACTTGCGTCCGGATGGCGGCCGCGCGATTGGTTGCTACATAAGCGCCTGTCATCCCGAGAAAGCCGATGTCCCCTGCCCGCAAGCGCGCAGATGTATTGCTGGTCGAGCGCGGCCTGTTCGAGAGCCGGGCGCGGGCGCGCGCGGCGATCGAGGCCGGCCTCGTCACGGCCGACGACCGGCAGGTCTCGAAACCGTCGGAGACGATCGCCGAGGATGCAGTGATACAGGCCGAGCCCGCGCACCCTTACGTCTCCCGCGGCGGCGTCAAGCTCGCCGGCGCGCTGGAGCGTTATCCCATCGAGATCGAGGACCATGTCTGCCTCGATGTCGGCGCCTCTACTGGCGGCTTCACCGAGGTGCTGCTGGCGAACGGCGCCAGCTTGGTGTTCGCGATCGACGTCGGCACCAGTCAGTTGCATTCCTCGCTGCGCGATCATCCCAAGATCGTGTCGATGGAGGAGACCGACATCCGCAGCTACGAGGGCAAGCGTCTGCCGGCGCGGCCCGATGTCGTCGTGATCGACGTCAGCTTCATCTCGCTGAAAGCGGTGCTGCCGGTGGCGCTGTCGCTCGCGGCCGCGCCGATGAGCCTGCTGGCGCTGATCAAGCCGCAGTTCGAGGCTGACAGGAAGCACAACAAGAAAGGCATCGTCCGCGACGCCGCCGTGCACCGCGAGATCTGCGACGACATCGCGGCCTTCGCCGCTTCGCTCGGCTGCACCGACATCGAGGTGTTTCCCTCGCCGATCACTGGCGGCGACGGCAATATCGAATTCTTCCTGGGCGCGCGCCGTGGTTGAGCGCCTGACCATCGATCATGTCGGCCACCGCGGCGACGGGGTCAGCCTCGCCAGGGGAGATGCGGTCTACGTGCCCTACACGCTCGGCGGCGAAACCGTCGAGGTCGATCACGTCGTGGGCCACCATCCCGACCGCCGCAAGCTGCTCGCCGTCGAGGTCGCAAGCCCGGAACGGATCGCGCCGTTCTGCCCGCATTTCGGCGTCTGCGGCGGCTGCGCGATCCAGCATTGGGCCGCGGAGCCCTATCATGCCTGGAAGCGCGGCATCGTGGTGGAGACGCTGGCGCAGGCCGGCATCGATTGCGAGGTGGCGCCGCTGGTCGACGCCCATGGCGCCGGCCGCCGCCGCATCACGCTGCACGGCCGCTTCGGCACGCATGACATCCTCAAGGTCGGCTTCTCCGCGACGAGCTCGCACGACGTCATTCCGATCGATCGCTGCCCGATCCTCGATCCCGCGCTCGACGGCGCGCTCGATGCGGCCTGGGCAATCGCCGAACCGCTGACATCGAAGATGCCGGTAACCAAGCCGCTCGACATCCAGGTCACGGCGACCACAGGCGGCCTCGATATCGACGTGCGCGGCTCCGGTCCGCTGCCGACCCCGCTGGTCACGGCGCTGTCGCGCGTCGCCGAGCAGCATCGCCTGGCGCGGCTGACGCGCCATGGCGAGCTGGTGCTGCAACGCCTGCCGCCGACGGTGAGGATGGGCCGCGCCGAGGTGACGCTGCCGCCCGGCTCCTTCCTACAGGCCACGGTGGCCGGCGAAGAGACGCTTGCGGCACTCGTCGGCGAACGTATCGGCAGGGCGAAGGAGGTTCTCGACCTCTTCTGCGGGGTCGGCCCGTTCGCGCTACGCCTCGCCGAGAAAGCGCGCGTCACCGCTCACGACAACGACGCCGGCGCTGTTGCAGCGCTCGCGAAGGCGGCGCGCACACCGGGACTGAAGCCGATCAAGGCCGAGCCGCGCGATCTTTTCCGCCGCCCACTGGTACCGCCGGAGCTGCGCGACTTCGACGCCGTGGTCTTCGACCCACCGCGCCAGGGCGCCCAGGCGCAAGCGCTGAAG
>JAEYTQ010000344.1 GCA_023433965.1 Pseudomonadota bacterium
TCGAGGCTGCCTGACAGCGGAGAGACACATGAACGTCACCAGCGCGACCGACAGCACGAGCAAGTCGTCCAACTTGAATGAATACACCACGACGACGTCGAGCAACAGCGTCGACTACAATACCTTCCTTCAGCTCCTCATCGCCCAGATGAAGAATCAGGATCCGACCAATCCGATGGACACCGCGGAGTACATGAGTCAGTTCGCGCAGCTCTCGACGGTCGAACAGGCGATGCAGACCAATTCGAAGCTGGACGCGCTGCTGTCGTCGCAGTCCCTGTCGCAGGCCAACAGCCTGATCGGGAAGACCGTCAGCTTCGTCGACTCCACCGGCGCCAGCTTCAGCGGCAAGGTCGTTTCGGTCGCCATCAACAACGACGGCTCCATCGCTACACTCGAGGACGGCACGAAGGTCGCCGTCGGCCCCGGACTCACGATCAGCCAGTCATGAACGAACGTGACGCGCTCGACATCGTCCAGGCGGCGATATGGACCATCATCGTCGCCTCCGGGCCCGCGGTAGGCGCCGCGATGCTGGTCGGCACCGTGATTGCGCTGATCCAGGCCCTGACCCAGATCCAGGAGGTGACGCTGACCTTCGTTCCGAAGATCATCGTGATTCTGCTGGTTGTTGCGGTCTCCGGCTCCTTCATCGGTGCGCATCTGTCCACCTTCACGGAGATGGTCTATTCGCGGATCGAACGCGGCTTCTGATCCGGACGGCGACTGCCACCACCCTCGCGTAAGCTTTGCTCGGCAGATTATGGCCGGACCCCTCTGCCGGTGACCCATGGCCGATACGTTAGCTGCCAGCCTGCCCAATCCGCGCCGACTCGGTACGGATGCTTTTTTCGCTGCCGGCATCGTGACCATGCTCACGATCCTGTTCCTGCCGATCCCCGCGATCCTGATCGATCTCGGCCTCGCCTTCTCGATCGCGCTGTCGGCGCTGATCCTGATGGTCGCGCTGTGGATTCAGCGGCCACTCGACTTCTCCGCTTTCCCGACCGTGCTGCTGATCGCGACGATCCTGCGCCTGGCGCTGAACATTGCAACGACGCGCCTGATCCTGTCGCGGGGCGGGGAGGGTGAACATGCGGCCGGCCACGTCGTCGCCGGCTTCTCGAAATTCGTCATGGGCGGCGACTTCGTCATCGGCCTGATCATCTTCGCGATCCTGGTCACGGTGAACTTCGTCGTGATCACCAAGGGTGCGACGCGTATCGCCGAAGTCGGCGCCCGCTTCACGCTCGACGCCATTCCCGGCAAGCAGATGGCGATCGACGCGGATTTGTCTGCCGGCCTGATCGACGACAAGGAAGCCCAGCGCCGGCGGCGCGAACTCGAAGAGGAGAGCGCGTTCTTCGGTGCCATGGACGGCGCCTCGAAATTCGTTCGCGGCGACGCCATTGCCGGTCTCATCATTACCGCGATCAACATCTTCGGCGGCATCGTCATCGGTGTCACCCATCACGGGCTCACGCTGTCGCGCGCCGCGGACGTCTATACCAAGCTCTCCGTCGGCGATGGCCTGGTGTCTCAGATGCCGGCGCTGATCGTGTCATTGTCGGCGGGTCTTCTGGTCTCCAAGGGCGGCACCAGGGGCTCGGCGGAACAGGCGGTGCTGCGGCAGCTCGGCGGCTATCCGCGCGCGGTGTCGGCCGCCGCGCTGATGATGTTCGTGCTCGCCTTGATGCCGGGGCTGCCGATGGCGCCCTTCGTGCTGCTCGGCGGCGTCATGGCCTTCGTCGGCTATTCGCTGCCGAGACGGCAGGCCGCGCTGAAGCAGAAGGAGGATGCACGCAAGGCCGACGAGCGCGCCCAAGCCGAAGCCAAGGAATCCGTCAAGGAGCAGCTCAAGACCGCCGAGATCGAGCTGGCGCTCGGCGGCCATCTTTCGGTCCATCTGCTGGGCTCGCGCACCGAGCTTGCCCACCGCGTCGCCAAGATCCGCAAGAAGTTCGCCAAGCAGTACGGCTTCGTCATTCCCGAGATCAAGCTCACCGACAATCTGTCGATCGACCCCAAGGGCTATCAGATCCGGATCCACGACACCCGCATCGCCCATGGCGAGCTCAGGCTCGGCGAGGTGCTGGTTCTGGTCGACAAGGACGGCAAGCCGGACGTGCCGGGTGAGGAGGTGGTCGAACCGGCGTTCGGCATGAAGGCGCTGTGGGTGACGGAAGCCTTCACCGACGAAGTCAAACGGCAGGGCTGCAAGCCGGTCGACAATCTGTCGGTGCTGCTCACGCATTTGAGCGAGGTGATCAGGGCGAACCTCGCCCAGCTGTTGTCCTACAAGGACATGCGCGCCCTGCTCGACCGGCTCGATCCCGAGTACAAGCGCCTGGTCGAGGATCTCTGCCCGTCCCAGATCTCCTATTCCGGCCTGCTGGCGATCCTGAAGATCCTGCTGGCCGAGCGAGTCTCCATTCGCAATCTTCACCTGATCCTCGAGGCGATCGCCGAGATCGCGCCCCATGTGCGGCGCTCCGAGCAGGTCGCAGAGCACGTGCGCACGCGGCTTGCCCAGCAGATCTGCGGCGATCTCTCCGAGGACGGCGTGCTCAACGTGCTCCGTCTGGGTAATCGCTGGGATCTCGCGTTCCACCAGAGCCTGAAGCGCGATGCCAAGGGCGACGTCGTCGAGTTCGACGCCGACCCGCGCCTGATCGAGCAATTCGCGACCGAAGCCAGCGGCGCGATCCGCAAATTCACCGAGAGCGGCACCAGCGTGGTGCTGGCAGTGACTCCCGAAGCCCGCCCCTATGTC
>JAEYTQ010000423.1 GCA_023433965.1 Pseudomonadota bacterium
TCTCCGAGCACTTCCGCGGCTCGGGCTTCAAGGTGTTCGCGCGCATGCTCGAAGACCCCAAGAACCAAGTCTGGGCGATTCCGGCGCCCGGCGGCGGCAGCCGCGCGTTCTGCGACCGCATGAATTCGTGGGCGCAAGGCGAGGGCCAGCCGGGCCTCGGCTACATCATGTGGCGCGAAGGCGGGGAGGGCGCAGGTCCCCTGGCCAACAACATCGGGCCCGAGCGCACCGCCGCGATCCGCGCACAGCTCGGCACCAAGGAAGGCGATGCAGCGTTCTTCGTCGCCGGTGACCCTGATAAATTCTGGAAGTTCTCCGGCCTTGCCCGCAACAAGGTCGGCGAGGAGCTGAACCTCACCGACAAGGAACGGTTCGAGCTCGCCTGGATCGTCGACTTCCCGATGTACGAGTACAACGAGGACGACAAGAAGGTCGACTTCTCGCACAATCCGTTCTCGATGCCGCAGGGTGGGCTCGATGCGCTGAAGGGCCAGGATCCGCTGACCATCAAGGCGTTCCAGTACGACATCACCTGCAACGGCTACGAGATCGCATCCGGCGGCATCCGCAATCACGTGCCGGAAGCGATGGTGAAGGCGTTCGAGATCGCAGGCTATGGCGAGCAGGAAGTGGTTGACCGCTTCGGCGGCATGTACCGCGCCTTCCAGTACGGCGCGCCGCCCCATGGCGGTATGGCCGCGGGAGTCGACCGCATCGTGATGCTGCTCTGTGGCACCACGAATCTGCGCGAGATCTCGCTCTTCCCGATGAACCAGCAGGCCATGGACCTCCTGATGGGCGCGCCTTCGGAAGCCACGACGAAGCAGCTCCGCGAGCTGCATGTGCGGGTGAACCTGCCGCAGAAGTGAGGTTGTGGCAGTTTCGATCTCGTGCCCCGGACGCAGCGCAGCGCGCAGTGATGCGCTGCTGAGCCGGGGCCCACATTTCGGCGAGCAGCGGCTTTTCTGGGTCCCGGCTCTGCGCAGCGTCACTGCGTGCCGCAGCGCGTCCGGGACACGGAGAGCTCTCCTACAGCCCCGTCGAAGCCTCGATCCTGCACTGCGCCAGCGCGATGATCGGTTCCTGGTCGAGGACATCCATCAGCTGAAGCACCGGCAGCTTGCCGAGCGGTGTCAGCCTGATGATGTGCGTTTGCCCCGAGGTCTCGACGAAGCCGGCGAGTGCATCGACCGCGACCCTGGCATCGAGATTCGAGGCCGCGATCTTCTCGCCCTGGGCCCGGATCATCGCGACGATGGCGCTGCGCGCGGCGTCCCGGCTGACATTCTGCATGCGCGCGAACTGCGCGACGACGAGATCGACCACGCCGCGGTCGCGCAAGGACAGCTCGATTGCGCCGGTCTCGACCTGCGCCAGTTGACCCATGGCCTCGGACGGGTCCGTCGTGGTGAAGAGCTCGCGCGGCACTTTGGCGAGGGCCGCGCTCACCTGCGCCCTGGCGAGGTTGCCGAGATCGAGCGTGGCGGGGGCGAGCGCGAATGCGCCCGACGATTCCGTCCAGGCCGCGCCGAGATCGAGGTCGATCGCGAGCTTGTCCACGCCTGCCACGATCAGCGGCTGCAGCGCTGGATTGGCGGGATCGGTCGGCGTGACCATCTTCACGACCAGATTTGCCTTGCTCGGGATCAATCCCACCAGTTGGCCCCAGTTCAGCCTGATCGTGTCGACGGTGATGGGCTGCCGCGCGGTGTTATGGGGCGCCACCACGCCCTTGATCTCGACGCCTTCGAGCACCCGGAACAGGCCCAGCATCTGATCGGGCGAGGGCGTCTGGCCGGAATTGAAGCCTGTCCCCCATTGCATCAGATTTGCAGCGCTGAACGACTTCAGCGCGAAGCGATCCATCTTGAACTGGCCTTGCGGAGTCGGTGTCTCGATGCCTTCGACCGCGAACTCGCCCTCGCGATACCTGATCGCATTGATCTTGCCGGTCCCCTGCGGCGTGCCGATCGAGATCTTGGTGATCTCGGCCTTGCCGATGCGAACACCCTCATAGATTCCGGCGATCTTCTCCAGCATTTCGCGCGACTGTGCCGGCGTCGGAACAGCCGATTGTAGCTGCGACAGCGCGTCAAATCGCTCGTCCAGCCGGAATTTCGACGGTTGCACGTCGATGTTCTCCATCACGAAGCCGTCGAAATCGATACGCATCCCCTGAGCCGATTTGAGCACGTAGGGACCGGCCAGGATTTGCCGGTAGACGCGATGATAGGTCTCGTCATCGCTGGTCTTGGGATCGAGCGCGGCGATGATCCCCGTTGCATCGAAATCGTTGACGATGATGTTGGACAGTTCGCCGGTCAGCTTGTCCGGCTTGCCTGGCTGCCTCACGTCGACCGAGATGGTGGCGCGGTCCGCCTTCATCGCACTGATCTTGCCCTGCTTCAGGTTCTGGATCACCAATCCGGAATAGGTGATCTCGCCGCTGCCACCGGGACCGCTGCCGGAATCGAAGCTCATCGTCAGCGTCGGCGCCATGAGCGAGGACGCTGTGATACTCGCATATTGACCGAGCACGTAGCGGTAGAGTTCGATCAGGGAGCCGTTCGCCGGCGTCGTCCCGGTGTGAAGCGGGCCGGCATAGTCGCGCATCGTCAGTTGCGGGATCTTGTAGGACGCCTTCCCCTTGGGAAGGCCGACCTGGTCAACCGCGACGTCGAAGCCGGTGATGTCGATGCTGTCGGCTGAAAACCTGCTGTCGTCGATCAGGCGAACGCCGATGCCCTTGATGCCGGCGATCTTGACCTGCGCCTGCGGCTGGCCCGTGGGTGTGATCGCGATGTCCTCGATTGTTAGCGTCCGGCTCGACAGCTCGAACGCCACCTTGCCATGGCTCGCCTTGCCGCCGCCTGCGCGGATCTGCTCGAACGCCGCCTCGACCTCGCTGGTTGCCCGATGCTGGACATAGAGGTTGAAGCCGAACCATCCCCCCGCAGCGAGCACGGCAGCCACGATCAGGCCGATCAGGATTCGCTTCATTCCCAGCTCCAGTTGCTCATTTTGCACCGCGCAACCTGCCATATTCGCGAAATGCGGTGCGGTCCAGAGAAAGCTATGGTTTCAGATATTTGACGGAGCGCCCTGTTGACGGGGCCGCAATCCGATGTTGCCACCGGGCCTTCGGCCGTGCTTCATCCCGTTTCCATGACCCGGAAATACGGTCGCTTCGGCGGTCGCTCCGGATCATGCAAATTGAGGCCGGTAACGCGAAGCGAGACACCGCATGTCGTCCTATTCTGATGATCTCCACCAGGCGGCGCTCGCCTACCATCGTCTGCCGCGCCCCGGGAAGCTGGAGATCCAGGCGAGCAAGCCGCTTGCCAACCAGCGCGACCTCGCGCTGGCCTATTCGCCCGGCGTCGCCGCGGCCTGCACCGAGATCGCCAAGAATCCGGCCGAAGCCGCCACGCTCACCACGCGCGCCAATCTGGTTGCCGTCGTCTCCAACGGCACCGCGGTGCTCGGCCTCGGCAACATCGGTCCGCTCGCTTCCAAGCCGGTGATGGAGGGCAAGGCCGTCCTGTTCAAGAAGTTTGCCGGCATCGACGTTTTCGACATCGAGATCGCGGCGGACACCATCGACCGCGTGGTCGAGACCGTGGCGGCGCTCGAGCCGACCTTCGGCGGCATCAATCTGGAGGATATTCGGGGCCCCGAGTGCTTCGAGATCGAGGCGCGCCTGAAAGAGCGCATGAAGATCCCGGTGTTCCATGACGACCAGCATGGCACCGCGATCATCGTTGCCGCCGCCATCACCAATGGCCTCCGTCTCAACGGCAAGAAGCTGTCCGAGGTCAAGATCGTGGCGTCTGGGGCAGGGGCTGCGGCGATCGCGACGCTCAATCTGCTGGTGTCGATGGGGGCGCAGCGCAAGAACATCTGGGTCTGCGACATCGACGGCCTCGTGCACGAGGGCCGCAACACCTCGATGGACCGCTGGAAAGCGGTCTATGCGCAGAAGACCGACAAGCGCCTGCTTGCCGACGTCATCGGCGGCGCCGACATCTTCATCGGCCTCTCGGCGCCGGGCGTGCTCAAGCCCGAGATGGCCAAGGCGATGGGCGAGAGGCCGCTGATCATGGCGCTCGCCAATCCGACACCGGAGATCATGCCGGAGGAGGCGCGCAAAGTGCGTCCCGACGCCATGATCTGCACCGGCCGCTCCGACTTTCCGAACCAGGTCAACAACGTCCTGTGCTTTCCGTTCATCTTCCGCGGCGCGCTCGATGTCGGCGCCAGCGCCATCAACGAGGAGATGAAGCTCGCCGCGGTCGAGGCCATCGCGCAGCTCGCGCGCGAGGCGCCGTCCGATGCGGTCGCGCAGGGTTTCGACACTGGCGAGACGCAAGGCTTCGGCCCGGGGTCGCTGATTCCGAGCCCGTTTGATCCCAGGCTGATCCTGCGCATCGC
>JAEYTQ010000452.1 GCA_023433965.1 Pseudomonadota bacterium
CTCATAGAGCGCGCGACGGCTTTCGCCGGGAGCATTGGGGTCCAGGGCGGCAATAGCGCGGGCGATCAGCGGATAGTAATCAGCCATTTCTACTCAATTATACGCGCGTCCCGGTAAGATATCGTTAAGCCTCAAAGGGGTTTTGCACCAGGATAGTATCCTCGCGTTCGGGGCTGGTGGAAAGCAGCGCGACCGGACATCCCACCAATTCCTCGATCCGCCGGACATATTTGATGGCCTGAGCCGGCAGGTCGGCCCAGGACCGGGCGCTCGCGGTCGGCTCCTTCCAGCCCTCGATGGTCTCGTAGATCGGCTCGACGCGGGCCTGCGCGCCTTCGCCGGCCGGGAAATGATCGATCTCCTTGCCGTCGAGCTTGTAGCCGGTGCAGACCTCGATCGAATCGAAGCCGTCGAGGATGTCGAGCTTGGTCAGCGCCAGCCCGCTGATGCCGCAGGTCCGGACCGCCTGGCGCACCAGCACGGCGTCGAACCAGCCGCAGCGGCGCGGACGGCCGGTATTGGTGCCGAACTCGCGGCCGCGCTCGCCGATCTTGCGGCCGATCTCGTTGTCCTGCTCGGTCGGGAACGGGCCCTGTCCGACGCGGGTCGTATAGGCCTTGCACAGGCCGAGCACGTAGCCGATCGCGCCGGGGCCGAGCCCCGCGCCGGTCGCCGCCTGCGCCGCCACCGTGTTGGACGAGGTGACGTAGGGATAGGTGCCGTGGTCGACGTCGAGCAGCGCGCCCTGCGCGCCCTCGAACAGCATGCGCTTGCCGGCGCGCCGCTCGATGTCGAGCAGGCGCCACACCGTCTCGGCATAGGGCAACAGCTGCGGCGCCATCTCCATCAGCTCTTTCAGGACCGCGGCGCCGTCGAATTCGGGCAGGTTGAGGCCGCGGCGCAGCGCATTGTGGTGCGCCAGCAGGCGGTCGATCTTGTGCGGCAGCGTCTGACGATCGGCGAGATCCATCAGGCGGATGGCGCGGCGACCGACCTTGTCCTCATAGGCGGGCCCGATGCCGCGGCGGGTGGTGCCGATTGCGGTCGCGGCGCTGGCGGACTCGCGCAAGGCATCGAGTTCGCGATGCAGCGGCAGGATCAGCGTGACGTTTTCCGCGACGCGCAGATTGTCAGGGCTGATGTCGACGCCCTGTGCCCGCAGCTTGGTGACCTCGTCGAGGAAGGCGGCGGGATCGAACACCACGCCGTTGCCGATCACCGACAGCTTGCCCTCGCGCAACACGCCGGAGGGCAGCAGCGCGAGCTTGTAGGTCTTGCCGTTGATGACCAGCGTGTGACCGGCGTTATGGCCGCCCTGGAAGCGGACGACGATATCGGCCTGCTCCGACAACCAGTCGACGATCTTGCCCTTCCCTTCGTCGCCCCACTGGGCGCCGACGACGACAACATTGGCCATTCGCGGGTAATCCTGTTTCAAACTGTCTCGAGGAGGCATGATCCTCGCGGAAAACCGGTGCCCACTCTTCCGGGATCATGCCTGCGCCCAGCCCAATCGGCAGCCGGAGCCGCCCGCACGCAAGGCAGCCAACCGGATAAAGGAAGCAGCCCCGCTAGGCAAGCAAGAACGGGGCTTTTTCGAGGCCCAAAGCCCGGTCCAAGCCATTGATATCCGCAGAAAATCCCGAGCGCTTCGCAAGGCGCGCAACGGCTTCGATCAAAGGGTGAGAGGCCCGCCTTCGCCGCTGGCATGGTCGCGATGCGTCCGCCCCCTGTTGATACAACCTCGTTTTCCGTGTCTTTGGACGGGCCGGGTGATCAGCCGGCCCGGACCTCGCCGGGCCGGAAGCCTCGGCGTACTCCACGCGGGGCCCAACGATCACAATGTCCGCCACCGGCCAGTCCACGAGCGCGGAAACATCCGGCCACAGCTGGATCGCCAACCAGCCCTATCTGCTGCTCAGCATCACCGCGCTGTGCTGGGCCGGCAACGCCATCGTCGGGCGGCTCGCCGCCGGCCACATCCCGCCGGTGACGCTGTCGTTCCTGCGCTGGTTCTTCGCCTTCCTGCTGGTGCTGCCGTTCGCCTGGAAGCATCTCGTGCAGGACTGGCCGGCGATCCGCGGCAAGCTCGGCCTGATGGTCACCCTCTCGGTTACCGGCATCGGCGCCTTCAATACGCTGCAATATTGGTCGCTGGAGCACACGCAGGCGCTCAACACGCTGCTGCTACAGTCGGCCGCGCCGCTGCTGGTGGCGCTGTGGTCGCTGGCCATTCTCGGCATTCGCCTCACCGCGGCGCAGGCTTTCGGCGTGCTGCTGTCGATGTGCGGCGTGCTGACCATCCTTTTGCATGGCGATTTCACCACGCTGTCGAACATCGACTTCAACAAGGGCGACCTGATCTTCCTGCTCGCGCTCCTGATCTTCGCGCTCTATTCGGTGCTGAGCTTGAAGCGGCCGCCGATGCACGGCCTGTCGTTCCTCGCCTTCACGTTCGGGGTCGGCGCGGCCTGCCTCGTTCCGCTCGAGATCTGGGAACTGTCCGCACGTCCGGTGATGAAGCTCGACGGGCCGAACCTCCTGACGCTGTTCTATGTCGCCGTGTTCCCCTCGGCGCTTGCCTATCTCTGCTTCAATCGCGGCGTGCGCCTGATCGGCGCCAACCGCGCCGCGCCGTTCTTCCATGTCGTGCCGGTGTTCGGCTCGGTCATGGCCATGGTGTTCCTCGGCGAGCATCCGCAAGCGTTCCACTTCATCGGATTTGCATTGGTGCTCGCGGGCGTGTTCGCGGCGTCGCGGAAACAGGCGGCTTAGGCGGCTTCATCGAAGCGCTCCCTGCGCTTTCCTTCTCCCCTTGTGGGAGAAGGTGGCGCGAAGCGCCGGATGAGGGGTCGTCTCCGCTCGCGCGATTGTGCGAGAGGATAGAAC
>JAEYTQ010000485.1 GCA_023433965.1 Pseudomonadota bacterium
CCAGGTTGCCGTCGTCGGCGCGGCCGAGACCACCGAGCTCGGCGTCATCCCCAACGCCTCGCAGCTTCAGCTCCACGCGGATGCCGCGCTCAATGCCATCGCCGATGGCGGGCTGAAGCTCTCCGACATCGACGGCTTCGCCACTGCGGTCGAGACGCCGCAGCAGGTCTGCCATTATCTCGGCATCAAGCCGACCTGGGTGGACGGCACCTCGGTCGGCGGCTGCTCGTTCATGCTGCACGTCCGCCACGCTGCGGCCGCGATCGAGGCCGGCCTGTGCAAGACCGTGCTGATCACCCATGCCGAGAGCGGCAAGTCGATGATCGGCAAGCTGCCGCGCTCGATCCCTGCCGACAGCTTGCAAGGCCAGTTCGAGGCGCCCTATGGCGTCTACGGCCCGCCCAGCATGTTCCCGATACCCGTGCTGCGGTTCATGAAGACCTACGGCATCCCCCACGAGCCGCGGGCTTCGGTTGCGGTGGTGCAGCGGGAATGGGCGGCCAAGAATCCGCGGGCGATGATGAAGGACCCGATCACGGTCGCCGATGTCCTCAACTCGCGCATGATCGCCTATCCTTTCCGCCTGCTGCAATGCTGCCTCGTCACCGACGGCGGCGGCGCGCTGATCCTGACCTCGGCCGACCGCGCCAAGGATTTTCCGAGCAAGCCCGTCTACATCATGGGCACCGGCGAGAGCGTGGAAACGCCGATGGTCAGCCAAATGGAGACGTTCAACTCCTCGCGCGCATTCAAGACCGCAGGGCCGCTCGCGTTCAAGGAGGCCGGCATCGCGCATGGGGATGTCGACCATCTCATGATTTACGATGCGTTCGCGCACCTGCCGCTGTACGGCCTGGGCGATCTCGGCTTCATGCCCTACGAGGAGACCGGCCAGTTCATCGCCGACGGCAACACGCGGCCCGGCGGCAAGCTACCGCTCAACACCAATGGCGGCGGCCTCTCCTACATGCATTCGGGCATGTACGGCATGTATGCGCTGCAGGAGAGCGTGCGCCAGATGCGCGGGATTGCGCCGGCACAGGTCGCCAACGCGAAGATTTCGGTGTGCCACGGCGTCGGCGGCATGTTCGCGGCGTCGGGCACGATCGTGTTTACGAACGAGAGGTGATGCACCGTCATTCCGGGGCGCGCGCAACGCGAACCCGGAATCTCGAGATTCCGGGTCTGGTGCTTCGCACCATCCCGGAATGACGGGCACAACAGGAGGTAACCCCATGAGCAAATCACTGCAAGACAAGGTCATCATCGTCACCGGCGCAGGCCGGGGCATCGGGCGCGAGATCGCGCTGCTGTGCGCCGGCGAAGGCGCCAAGGTCGTGGTCAATGACCCCGGCGGAGCGTCCGACGGCGCCGGCTCGAACGCGGCGCCCGCCGAGGAGGTGGTCGAGGAGATCAAGAAGCGCGGCGGCACGGCGGTCGCCAATTTCGAGTCGGTGGCAGAGGCGATCCCCGCCAGCAAGATCGTGAAGACCGCGACGGATCATTTCGGCCGGCTCGACGGCGTCGTCAACAATGCCGGCATCCTGCGCGACATGATCTTCCACAAGATGAGCGTGGAGGCGTTCGAGGCCGTCATCAAGGTGCATCTCATGGGCTCGTTCTATGTCAGCCACGCCGCAGCGCGCATCTTCCGCGAGCAGGAGTCGGGCTCCTTCGTGCACTTCACCTCGACCTCGGGCCTGATCGGCAATTTCGGCCAGGCCAACTACGCCGCCGCCAAGCTCGGCATCGTCGGCCTCTCCAAGTCGATCGCGCTCGACATGGGCCGCTTCAACGTCCGCTCCAACTGCGTCTCGCCGTTCGCCTGGACACGCATGATCGGCACCATTCCGACCGAGACCGAGGCCGAGAAGGCGCGGGTCGAGAAGATCAAGCAAATGGGCCCGGAGAAGATCGCCCCGCTCTGCGGCTATCTGCTGGGCGATTCGGCCAAGGACGTCACCGGCCAGATCTTCGGGGTGCGCATGAACGAGATATTCCTGTTCAGCCAGAACCGGCCGATCCGTTCGGTGCAGCGGAGCGAAGGCTGGACGCCGCAGTCGATCGCCGAGCACGGCATGCCCGCACTGAAGGGCTCGTTCTACAAGCTCGACCGCTCGGCCGACATCTTCACCTGGGACCCGGTGTAAAGGGATTCGTCGAGCCGCATTTCCGGCATCCCTGCCCTGCGATCTCTGGTTGTCTTGGCCAGAGATCGCCCCGGTTTACGCCCGAATACGGGCGGATGGTGTCCTTCCAACGAACTTTGGGAGGAACCCATGACAAGAATGCTGACCAACTCCGACGACACGACTGCAAGCGGCGGCCTTGGCCGCCGCTTGTTCCTCAAGGGCGCGGCGGCACTCGCCACCTCCACCGTGCTGGCATCACGGGCCAATGCCCGCGACTTCGGCGCCAATGCCGAGCCGCAGCGCTATCCGGACCCCGACATCGTCGTGATCGCCCCCAAGCGCTTCAAGGCCAAGGTAGGCAACACCGCGATCAAACGGCTCTACACCGGCTGCCTGTGGGCGGAGGGTCCGGCGTGGAATGCGCAGGGTCAATATCTCGTCTGGAGCGACATCCCCGCCAACCGGCAACTCCGTTATCTCGATGACGACGGCCACTTCTCCGAGCAGTTCCGCAAGCCCTCGAACGAGTCGAACGGCAACTCGTTCGATACCGAGGGGCGTCAGCTCACCGCCGAGCGCACCCGCCTCGTCCGCTTTGAGCATGACGGCTCGTTGACGACGCTGGCGGAGCAGGCCAATGG
>JAEYTQ010000579.1 GCA_023433965.1 Pseudomonadota bacterium
GGAGCGCAGGGCTGGTTCATCAACACGCGGCGCGACAAGTTCAAAGACCCCCGCGTGCGCGAGGCCCTGATCAACGCTTTCGATTTCGAATGGACCAACAAGACCATCATGTACGGCGCCTATGCCCGTACGGTGTCGCCATTCCAGAATTCGGACCTCATGGCGGGCAATGCGCCGCCTTCGCCGGAAGAGCTGAAGCTGCTGGAGCCGTTTCGCGGCCAGGTTCCTGATGACGTCTTCACCACGCCGTTCACTCCGCCGGTGACGGACGGTTCCGGACAGGATCGCAGCCTGTTGCGCAAGGCGCAGCAATTGCTGAATGAGGCCGGGGTGCCGGTCAAGGACGGCAAGCGGTTGCTGCCGAACGGCGAGGTGTTCAGGATCGAGTTCCTTTTGGACGAGCCGTCCTTCCAGCCGCATCATGCGCCCTACATCAAGAATCTCGCGACGCTCGGCATTGAAGCCAACATACGCCTCGTCGATGCGGTGCAATACAGGGCGCGTCAGGACGACTTCGACTTCGACATGACGATCCAGCGCTTCAGCATGTCGGCGACTCCGGGCGATGCCATGCGCTCGTTCTTCTCCTCGCAGGTCGCCAACACCAAGGGCTCGTACAATCTCGCGGGCATCGCCAACCCCGCCATCGACGCCATGATCGAGAAGATCATGGCGGCCGACAGCCGCGAGGAGCTGACCATCGCCTGCCGCGCCTTCGACCGCCTGTTCCGCGCCGGCCGCTATTGGGTGCCGCAATGGTACAACAAGACGCATCGGCTGGCGTATTGGGACCAGTTCGGACATCCGCCGAAGTTGCCGCGCTATGCCAACGGCGTCGGCGCCCCCGACATCTGGTGGCATGAGCCCGCCAAGGCCGCCAAGCTCGAGCAGGCGAAATAATCATGAGCGCCTATATCGCCCGCCGCATCCTCCTGATGATCCCGACCTTGCTCGGAATCCTCTTCGTCTCCTTCGTCGTCGTGCAGTTCGCGCCGGGCGGTCCGGTCGAGCGCGTGATCGCGCAGCTCTCGGGCGCCGATACCGGCGGCACCTCGCGTATCTCGGGCGGAAGCGATTTCGCGCAGCGCGTGCCGGGGCAGGTGGGGGCCGGCGCCGACGCCGTCAACTCGAAATACCGCGGCGCGCAGGGGCTCGATCCTGACTTCATCAAGAAGCTCGAGGTACAATTCGGCTTCGACAAGCCGGCACCCGAACGCTTCGCGCTGATGGTGTGGAATTTCGCCCGCTTCGATTTCGGCAAGAGCTATTTCCGCGACGTCAGCGTGATCCAGCTCATCAAGGAAAAGCTGCCGGTTTCGATCTCGCTCGGGATCTGGCTGACGCTGATTACCTACCTGATCTCGATCCCGCTCGGCATCCGCAAGGCTGTGAAGGACGGGACGCGCTTCGACACCTGGACGTCGACCATTCTGGTGCTGGGCTATGCCATTCCCGGCTTCCTGTTTGCCATCCTTCTCATCATCCTGTTCGCCGGCGGCTCCTTCTTCAACTGGTTCCCGCTGCGCGGACTGACCTCGGACGGCTGGTCGGAATTTCCGTGGTACTGGAAGATCGTCGATTATTTCTGGCATTTGACGCTGCCGCTGATTGCCATGGGCCTCGGCGCCTTCACCACCATGACGTTCCTGACCAAGAACTCGTTCCTGGACGAGATCCGCAAGCAATACGTCATGACCGCGCGCGCCAAGGGTTGTAGCGAGGGCCGGGTGCTTTACGGCCACATCTTCCGCAACGCCATGTTGATCGTGATCGCCGGTTTCCCCGGCACCTTCATCCACGCCTTCTTTTCCGGCTCGCTTCTGATCGAGACCATCTTCTCGCTGGACGGGCTCGGGCTGCTCAGCTTCGAAAGCGTGCTCAACCGCGACTATCCCGTCGTGTTCGGCACGCTCTACATCTTCTCGCTGGTCGGCCTCGTGATCAATCTGGTCTCCGACCTCACCTACATGTGGATCGACCCCCGGATCGATTTCGAGGCGCGGGAGGTCTGATGACGCTGACCGCTCCAACCAAGCCGATCGAAACCACGGCGAAGTCGCCGCTCGGCGACGCCGTTCCAATCACGCGCAAGCCGTTCGCGCCTTCGCCGCTCAACAGAAGGCGCTGGCAGAACTTCAAGGCGAACCGGCGCGGCTACTGGTCGTTCTGGATCTTCATCACCCTGTTCGTGGTCTCGCTGCTCGCCGAGCTAATTGCCAATGATCGGCCTTTCCTGATCAAGTTCGACGGCCGTCTTTATTGGCCCGCCTTCGTGACCTATTCGGAAACGACCTTTGGCGGCGACTTCGAAACCGCGGCCGACTATCGCGATCCCTACTTGCAGAAGCTGATCAAGGAGAAGGGCGGCACCATCGTCTGGCCGCTGATCCGCTACTCCTACGACACCCACAATCTCGACCTGCCGACGCCGGCGCCGTCGCCGCCGACCTGGATGCTGACCGAGAAGCAATGCAAGCCGGTGGTGGAGAAGAAGGGGCTGAAGAGCTGCCGCGACCTCGAATACAACTGGCTCGGCACCGACGATCAGGGGCGCGACGTGGTGGCGCGGCTGATCTACGGCTTCCGCATCTCGGTGCTGTTCGGCCTCTGCCTCACCATCGTTTCGTCAATTATCGGCATCGCAGCGGGTGCGGTGCAGGGTTATTTCGGCGGCCGGGTCGACCTGATTTTCCAGCGCTTCATCGAGATCTGGACGGCGATCCCCTCGCTCTATCTTCTCCTGATCCTGTCCTCGGTGCTCGTGCCCGGATTCTTCGTGCTGCTCGGCATCCTCCTGCTGTTCTCCTGGGTCTCGCTGGTCGGTCTCGTGCGGGCCGAGTTTCTGCGCGGCCGCAACTTCGAGTACATTCAGGCGGCGCGGGCACTCGGCGTCTCCAATCAGGTCATCATGTTCCGACACCTGCTGCCGAATGCGATGGTCGCAACCATGACGTTCCTGCCCTTCATCGTGTCGAGTTCGGTGATGACGTTGACGGCGCTCGATTTCCTGGGCTTCGGCCTGCCCCCCGGATCGCCCTCGCTCGGCGAATTGTTGTCGCAGGCCAAGGCCAATGTGCAGGCTCCCTGGCTCGGCTTCTCCGGATTCTTCTCGGTCGCAATCATGCTGTCGCTGTTGATCTTCATCGGGGAAGGGGTCCGCGACGCCTTCGACCCGCGCAAGACGTTCAGGTAAGGCCATGGACGCAATCAACCAGCCCCTGCTCAGCGTGCGCGACCTCTCGGTGGCCTTCCATCAGGGCGGCGCCACCACGCGCGCCGTCGACAAGGTCTCGTTCCAGATCAAGCGCGGCGAGTGCGTGGCGCTGGTCGGCGAATCCGGCTCCGGCAAGTCGGTCAGTGCGCTCTCGATCCTCAAGCTCTTGCCCTATCCGAACGCCTCGCATCCCTCGGGCAGCATCCGCTTCAAGGGACAGGAGTTGATCGACCGGTCCGAGCAGCAGATGCGGGAGCTCCGCGGCAGCGACATCTCCATCATCTTCCAGGAGCCGATGACCTCGCTCAATCCGCTGCACACGATCGAGGCGCAGATCGGCGAGATCATCCAGCTGCACAACCCGACCAGCAATGCGCAGGCGCGCGAGCGGACGCTGGAGCTTTTGACCCAGGTCGGCATTCCCGAACCCGAGACGCGGCTGAGCAGCTATCCGCACCAGCTGTCCGGCGGCCAGCGCCAGCGCGTGATGATCGCGATGGCGCTCGCCAACGAGCCGGATCTTTTGATCGCGGACGAGCCGACCACCGCGCTCGATGTCACCGTGCAGGCGCAGATCCTGGCGCTGCTCGCCGAGATACGCTCGCGGCTCGGCATGAGCCTGCTCTTCATCACCCACGATCTCGGCATCGTGCGCCGCATCGCCGACACCGTCTGCGTCATGAAGGGCGGCCAGATCGTCGAGCAGGGCCCGGTCGAGCAGGTCTTCAAGACGCCGAAGCATCCTTATACCCGCGACCTGCTCGCAGCGGAGCCGAAGCCGGACCCGGCGCCGCCGCAGCCGAACGCGCCGGTGGTGATGTCGGCCAATGATCTGAAAGTGTGGTTTCCGATCAAGCGCGGTTTGATGCGCAAGACGGTCGGCCACATCAAGGCGGTCGACGGCGTCAGTGTCGCCGTGCGCAAGGGCGAGACGCTCGGCGTCGTCGGCGAATCCGGCTCCGGCAAGACCACGCTGGGACTGGCGCTGCTGCGGCTGATCTCCTCGAACGGACGCATTGTATTTCTGGGCAAGGACATCCAGGGCCTGCGCTTCAAGGAGATGCGTCCCTTCCGGCGCGACATGCAGATCGTGTTCCAGGACCCGTTCGGCTCGCTCTCGCCGCGCATGTCGGTGTCCGACATCATTGCCGAAGGTCTCTCCGTACATCAGCCGGGACTGTCGCGCGAAGAACGCGAGGCGCGCGTGGTCAAGGCGCTCGACGACGTCGGGCTCAATCCGGAGACGCGTTTCCGCTATCCGCACGAATTCTCGGGCGGCCAGCGCCAACGCATCTCGATCGCGCGCGCGATCGTGTTGGAACCGGATTTCGTCGTGCTGGACGAGCCGACCAGCGCGCTCGACATGCTGTTCCAGGCGCAGATGGTCGATCTGTTGCGCGAGCTCCAGCGCAAGCGCGAGCTCACCTACATGTTCATCTCGCACGATCTGCGCGTCGTCGCCTCGCTTGCCAGTCATCTCATCGTGATGCGTGGCGGCAAGGTGGTCGAAGAAGGCCAGGCCGCCGAGCTGTTCAAGAACCCGAAGACGGATTACACGCGCGCGCTGTTCGCCGCCGCGTTCCGGCTGGAGACCGCCGGTAACGGCTCGGCGGCGACGTAGCGACGAGGCAGCTACAGCCGCTTGATGGCAACGATCTCGCTGCCGTCCGCCTTGATCCGGGCGATTGCCGGCTCGATCGGCTCGATCACGGTAGCCATGTGATGCGCGTTGGCGTGCACCATGGTGCTGCCATCGCGGACGATCGCCACGTGTCCCTTCCAGAAGATCAGATCGCCGCGCTGCAAGCGGCCTCGCTCATGCGGCTCCAGCGCGCGGCCGAGCCCGGCCAGTTGCATGTCGCTGTCGCGCGGGCAGCCGATTCCTGAAGATGTCAGCGAGACCTGCACCAGGCCCGAACAGTCGATGCCGAGGCTGCTCTTGCCGCCCCAGAGATAGGGCGTTCCGACGAAGCGCTCGGCGACCGACACGAAATCCGGCTCGCGATCGTCGAGCGGCGCGAGATGGGTCCTCGGCAGGAACGTTCCTTCGCGCGTCACCGCGAAGGTGCCGTCCTCGCGCAGGATCGTGAGCTTTGATCCCAGCACAAGCGTGGCCGTCGGCGGCAGCTTGATCGACGGGCCTGGAAACGCAAAGGTGCGGAGTGCGCTGACCTTGTGCGTGGGCGCGACGGCCGGCTTCGAGAGCGCAGCGTCGGGCAGCCAACCGACATAGCCGTCGGCCTCGAGCTGACCCCAGGCCCAGCCTTCCCCGTTGCGCTCGTAGACGGTGACGCGTTCGCCGCGGAGCGCCTCCGTCATCAGCATCGCGTTCGAGGACGGTTGCTCGCGCACCGGCGAGAGCGTGTCGATCACCTCGAATTTCTCGCCCTCGACGAAGCGCGCCGCGTCAACCTTGCCTTCGAGATACTTCGCGGCGAGGTCGCCCCGCGCCGGTGTAATTCGCGGATCATGCATAGCGCTCGCTCAGCAAGGTATAGATGGCGCGGGCGGCCTGGCACTCGCCGCCTTCGGGACGCGCCGGCTTCGCCGACGGGGTCCAGCCGTAGATGTCGACATGGAGCCAGCTCCTGGCGTGTTCGACGAAGCGTTGCAGGAACAGCGCGCAGGTGATCGAGCCGGCAAAGCCGCCCGATGGTGCGTTGGTGATGGTGGCGGTCTTGGAGTCCAGCCAGGCATCGTAAGGCGGCCACAGCGGCATGCGCCACAATGGGTCGTTTTCCTTCACAGCGCAGCGCGCGAGGTCGGCGGCAAGCTTTTCATCGTTGGTATAAAAGGGCGGCAGATCCGGCCCCAGCGCGACGCGCGCCGCGCCGGTCAGCGTGCCCAGATCGATCAGCAGCTCGGGCTTGTCCTCGTCGGCCAGCGCCAGTGCGTCGGCGAGCACGAGCCGGCCTTCGGCGTCTGTATTGCCGATCTCGACGGTGATGCCCTTGCGCGAGGCGAAGACATCGAGCGGGCGGAAGGCGTTGCCGGCGACGGCGTTCTCCACCGCCGGGATCAGCACGCGCAGCCGCACCTTCAGCTTCGCGTCCATCACCATGCGCGCCAGCGCCAGCACGTTGGCGGCGCCGCCCATGTCCTTCTTCATGATAAGCATGCCGCTCGACGGCTTCAGGTCGAGCCCGCCGGTGTCGAAACACACACCCTTGCCGACCAGCGTCACCTTGGGATGATCGGGATCACCCCAGCCGATGTCGATCAGCCGTGGTGCGCGGCTGGAGGCCATGCCGACGGCCTGGATCAGCGGAAAATTCTTCGCCAGGTCTTCACCCATCGTGCACGCAAAGCTCGCGCCGAACTCGGCGGCGAGCGCTTGCGCCGCTGCGGCGAGTTCCGACGGGCCCATGTCGTTGGACGGCGTGTTGATAAGGTCGCGCGCCAGCATGGCCGAATCTGCGATGCGGTCGATTTCGGTCGCGTCCACGCCTTCCGGCGGCACCAGCCGCACGTCGGGGCGATCAGCCTTGCGGTAGCGCGCGAAGCGGTAACATCCCAGCGCGAAGGCGAGCGCAGCGAGCCGCGCATCGTGAGGTGCATTGGCAAAGCGATAGGTGCCCGGCGGCAGCAGGCCGGGCAGGGCGCCCGGCCGGAACAGGTCTCGGGATCTCGCACCCTCGTCTTCGAGGCCGAACAGCACCTGCGCAATCGTGCCGTCAGGCGCAGGCAGCGCCAGGTAGCTGCCCGGCTTGGCAGCAAAGGCGCTGGCTTTCGCGTACTGGCGTTGTGCCGGCGGCAACATCTCGGCGACGCCATCCCAGCTCGATTTGGTGACGAAGGTGATCGGGGTGGCGGTGGATGACGTCTCGAAGACAGAAGGCATTGGCGGGTCCGGATGTTCGGATCAAGCGGGTCATGCGACGGACGAGACTTCGCAGAGTTTGGCGACCGTCGCAATCGGCTTTGCTTGCTATCGAAAGTCGAGGGGCGAGGCGGATCTCGTATCTCAAGCCCGGAATTGCGTCCGCAAGAGTCAAGGTCGCAGGGCTTTACTAGCGGCCTGGTTGTGGCATTATCCGCGGATATTTTAGATTGTGACGCTCGCCTTGCATGGACCGGACGCAGAGGCGAAGTGGCACCCGGTTGGTCATTCTCGGCCCGATGAGCCTGAATTTGTTAGTCGAAGCATTTTTCCCATCGCTCGGGCGGCGCGGCATTTGCAAACGAGCGGTGCAAAATGGATAGATCGTTCGTTATTGCGCAGATTTCCGACCTGCATCTGGACGGATCAGGCCGGCTGCTTCCGGCCATCGAGACGCTCGAGGCCGCGGTTTGCGAGAAGATGGCGGGCGTCACGGATGTCCCCGATCGTATCCTGCTGATCACGGGCGATCTGGTGGACGACCCGACGCCGCGTGCGCTCGACGAGGCGCTGGCCGTCATCGCGTCATTCCGGCAGACCGGACTGTTCACCGACATCCAGGCGGTTGCCGGCAATCACGATGTCAAGCGGCCGAGCCAGCCCGCGGGCCGCCACGACGCCTACGACTACCTGCATCTGCCGCGAAGCGCGAAGAATGTCTATTACCGTCAGGCAGGTCTCGACCTTGTATTGCTCGATTCCAATCGCGCAAGCTTGATGAAGCTCGCGAGCGGCAATCTCGGCGAGAGCACTTACAAGGCGATGGTCGCGGATTCGGCCCGGCTGAGTGCCGAACTCGCGGGCAGCCTCGGTTCTGCGGGGCGTGCCGGCTATGCCGAGCCGGCGGAAACCTGGTGCGCGTGCTGGCCCTGCACCATCATCCGCTGCCGCAGGCGACCGGCGAAGGAAAGCGTTTTCTCGGCGTGCCCGATGAGCCGCTGATGTATCTCGCCGCACCTGCGACCTTCCTCGAGGCCGCCACATCTCTCAATGTCGATCTGGTTCTGCATGGCCATCGCCATGTCGAGGGACTGACCCGCTATTCCATCCCCGATCCGTGTGCGATTTCGAGCGAGAGCGATGAGGCGTTCTGGCGCACGATCTACGTGCTCTCATGTCCATCCTCCACCGGGCAAGCCGGCGATGATGCCGGGTTCAATCTCATCCAGTTCGGGCCTGCCTCCCGTGCCGGCCGCACCGAACATCGTTTTGCGATCACCCGTTACTCGCGGTTGCGCAACGATGCCGCCTTCAGGCCGCTCGACTCGAATCTGGCGGACGGCATCATCAAGCTGCCTGCAGGACGGGACTTTACCCGTGATCCGGCCGTCCAGTCCGCGATCGAGGTCGTCTCGTCCGGCGCGCTGAAGCGCGATCAGGTGGGGGCGATCGTCCGTCGGCTGTTCATGCGCCGCAGCTTCTACGCCGAAGCGCAGCCGGACTGGGCGAATTCGCTGTACGCCTACGTCGTCTCGTCGCATGCCTGGGCGGAGCTCGAAGGCAAGGTCGCGAGGTCCGGGCCGAGATCTGACACCGACGCGCTCGCCGCGGTCGGAACTCTGCTCGGCCGATTGATCGAGCAATCCGCCGACGTGCTCGGCGTCGATCGCACTCAGCTCGACGAGCTCTACGCGAAGGGCTTGATCAAATGTGATGACTTCCTTCGCCAGGTGCCGCGGCTGCCTTGCGAGGGCGTCGACGTTCGGTGGCAGGCGCGGCAGAGGCTGAAATTGCTGCGGGGCCTGGACCGGCATGTGAAGGCGCTCGGCTTCGATCTGGACCTCGGCGGCAACGTACCGCCTCAACGAACGTCGGCATGAGAGGAGTGAGCCGGAGAGCCGCGTTAACCGGCCGTTAGGGTTAACATTCTATTGCTGGCGCGTTCGGCTCGATTGAGCGGCTCGAGAGTCAAAGCGTCATGCGCCAACGGATCAGGCTTACCCGGCTACTTGCTTCCACGTCGCTGGTCGCGACGGTGGCGATGGGCCTCGGTGGCTGCACCGCCATGTCGAAACTGTCCGACGTGACGGGCTCGGTCGGTCCGCGAACGGAGACGGCTGCCGGCGAGCGCGCGCCGGCCGATCCAGCGCGCGCCATCGAAGCCTATGGCGAGCGCTACCGCGCCAATCCCAAGGACGCCGCCGCCGCGCTCGCCTATGGACAGGCCTTGCGCGCCAACGGCCAGCGCGCCCAGGCCGCAGCCGTGCTCGAGCAGGCGACCATCGCCAATCCCGGCAACAAGGCGCTGCTGGCCCAATACGGCCGCGCGCTCGCCGACAATGGCAATTTTCAGCAGGCCTACGACGTGCTGTCGAAGGCGCATTCGCCGGACAATCCGGATTGGCGCCTGCTCTCGGTCCAGGGCACTGCACTGGACCAGATGGGCCGTCATGAGGAGGCGCGCTCCTACTATGCGAGCGCGCTGAAGATCGCGCCGGGCGATCCCGGCGTGCTCTCCAATCTCGGCCTGTCCTACATGCTGTCGAGAGAGCTGCCGAAGGCCGAAGAGGCGTTGCGGCAGGCCTACGCCTCGCCGCGTGCCAGCGCCCGTGTGCGGCAGAACCTCGCACTTGTCATCGGTCTCCAGGGCCGCTTCGCGGAAGCCGAGGCCATCGTGAAGGCGGACCTGCCGCCCGACCAGGCCGCAGCCAATGTCGCTTATCTCAAGGACATGCTGAGCCGTAGCGAGGCCCCGCGCGGCGCACCGAAGCGGACGCCGGTGGCTGCGCTGAGCCAGGGCGACTGATCAGATCCGATCTTGCGGGCGGACGTTATGGTCCAGCGCGGCTCACTGCATCTCGGTGACCTTGATCGCGGTCGGCCCGAGAATGACGACGAACAGCACCGGCAGGAAGAACAGGATCATCGGCACGGTGAGCTTCGGCGGCAGGGCGGCCGCCTTCTTCTCGGCCTCGTTCATGCGCATGTCGCGATTCTCCTGCGCCATGACGCGCAGGGAATGGCCGAGCGGCGTCCCGTAACGTTCCGCCTGCTGCAGCGCCAGACACACCGACTTGACGCCCTCGAGCCCCGTGCGCCGTGCCAGGTTCTCATAGGCGACCTTGCGATCCTGCAGATAGGACAGCTCGGCCGTGGTAAGGGTGAACTCCTCCGACAACGCGATCGACTGGCCGACGATTTCGTTTGCGACCTTGCGGAATGCCATCTCGACCGACATGCCGGATTCGATGCAGATCAGGAGCAGGTCGAGCGCGTCGGGAAACGCACGCTTGATCGAGAGCTGGCGCTTGGAGATCGCATTCTTGAGAAACAGCATGGGGGCCTGGAGGCCGAGATAGGCGGCGCCGATACAGATGCCGATCTTGATCGGCATCGCCTGCTCGATACGTGCGATCACGAACACGTAGAGCACCGAGCCGATGAACAGTACGATCGGGGTGACCATGCGCGCAAACAGGAAGGTGATGTAGGGTGCATGGCCACGGTAACCGGCCATGATGAGCTTGTCTCGCGCAGCCTCCTGCGCGAGCCATTTGGTCAGGTTGAAGTCCTCGACCACCTTGGAGACGAGTTGCTTCGGCGTCTGCCGCAGCGAGACCTTCTCGTTCTTGTTGAGACGCTCACGCTCGCGCTGCCGGATGCGCTCCCGCTCGCTGGCCACCGCCTTCATGCGCTTGGAGAGGCCCTCTCCGGCGAACAACGGCATCACCAGCGTATAGACGGTGGCGCT